>CAZAQM010000028.1:0-15134 GCA_964487385.1 uncultured Dethiobacter sp. | reverse complement strand
GTTAACAATCGGCCGCCGTTGGCCTCATCCAGGTAGCGCAGCCGCTGTACATTAACATCGACGACAGTTACCTTCGCACCCATGCCCATGGCAATCCTGCCGGCGTTTATACCAACGATCCCCCCGCCCAGGACGACCACCTCCGCCGGAGTGACACCGGGCACTCCGCCCAGCAGCATGCCCCGGCCGCCATTGGATTTTTCCAGGAAATGAGCGCCAATCTGCGTGGCCATGCGGCCGGCAATTTCGCTCATCGGCGCCAGCATGGGGACCTTGCCATCGATGACCACCGTTTCATAGGCTATGGCGATCACTTTTTTCTCCATGAGCACCCGGGTCACTTCCGACTCGGCTGCCAAATGAAGATAGGCAAAAATTATTTGCCCTTCCCGGAGCAAGTTGTATTCCGAAGGCTGGGGTTCCTTGACCTTATAGATCATCTCCGCCCGCTCATACAGTTCCCCGGCGCCGGAAACGATCTCCGCTCCGGAATGTTCGAACTCTTTATCATCAATGCCGCTGCCCTTCCCTGCCCCTTTTTCGATTAAAACCTTATGCCCGGCTTTTAAAAAGACTGGAACGGCTCCCGGTATGATGGCCACACGGCTCTCATCAGCTTTTCGCTCTTTGGGTACGCCAATAATCACGTGACAATCACCTCATTAATAAAAGATACCTTACATTATCCCATATGTTCTGCCATCTGGCTACATTTATTTGCAGGTCTTCAAAAAAGAACAATTTTTGCTGCGGGATCAGGGTAACATTCTTTTATAATATGTTTTCCCCATTTAAAATTTTACAGTTTAAAAAGAATTTTAACATACCTTGTTTATAATATAAAGAAAAACCTCGTTCGTAAAGATGCCTGGCAGAAAAACCAAGAAAAGATTGTCCGCCTGCAGGAAATAAATATCACAGCTGCGAATATGTCCAGGATAAAAGAGTATACAGAACCGGGGTAAACCTGCACTGATAACAGGTTTTTATTAACCGGGGATATGGGATCTTTTACTGGAAGGGGCGATCGCCTTGAAAATAGTTGTCCTGGGTGGCAGCGGCGATATGGGTTCTGCCGCTGTGCGGGATCTGCTGGAATTTACCGATGCACAGAAGATCACCATCGCCGCAAGGAATACCGCGGCAGCGGAAAAGATGGCTTCCGCTCTTGGAAGTCCGCGCCTTGCCGTGCAAAAGGTCGATGCTGCTTCCCAAGCCGATCTGGTCAGGGCCATGCGGGGGCACGACGTTGCCGCCGGCGCCCTGGGCCCGTTCTATCGCTTTGAAAAGCCGCTGGTGGAGGCAGCCATCGCTGCCGGGGTGGATTATGTAAGCATCTGCGACGATCACGATGCTGCCCGGGCCGTCCTCCCCCTTGACAGGACGGCGGCAAAAAAAGGGCAGCGAATACTAACCGGCCTGGGCTGGACCCCCGGCATCACCAGCGTATTCGCCCGCAAGGGCTATGATGAGCTGGACGAGGCGGAAACAATTCAGGTGTACTGGGCCGGCAGCGCCGGCGATTCTGAGGGCCTGGCCGTCATTTTGCACACGCTGCATATCTTTACCGGCAAGGTAACCTCTTTCCAAAACGGCCGGCCGCTGGAAATCAAGGCCGGCACGGGCAAAGAAATCACTGATTTCCCGGCGCCCCTGGGCAAAATAGCCGTTTACCACCTGGGCCATCCGGAACCGGTCACCCTGCCCCGTTACCTGCCGGGGGTACAGAAAGTTACCCTCAAAGGCGGGCTGGTCGAAGGCTATCTCGCCGGCCTGGCCAAAATGATGGCGGCGCTGGGCCTGACCTCCACAGCCTCCCGCAAACAGAAACTGGGCACGCTGATGAAAAGACTGATGCCCCTTTTTCCCACAGAAAAAGGGCGTAGCCTTTCCGGGGCAAAAGTGGTGATCACGGGCAGGCGCGGCGGGAAGAAAACAGAGATTACTTATGCCACAACAGGCAAAATGCGCAACCTGACCGGCATCCCCTTAAGCATCGGCACCTCTATGCTGGCTAGGGGCCAGATCGGACGCTGCGGCGTTTTCGGGCCGGAGGCGGAGGGCGCCATCGATGCTGACGTCTTTCTGCAAGAGCTGGCCCGCCGGGGTATCGCGGTAGAGCGCTGGGAAACCGAACTATAGCAAAGTAATTTATTTAACGGGGTATTCCTGGCAAGCATTAATCAGGATAACCACATGAAAAGGCCACCGGGTGCAAGCGTTGGGAAAAACTCCTTTCCCCAGCCCCCGATTCCCCCGGGCAGGCGGGCCGCGATGCAACATTCCAGCCTCATGCTGCAGGTTCAAATTGGCTGTTATATTGCTCCGCGTAGAAACCGCCCTTTTCCAGCAGCTCCCTGTGATTGCCGCTTTCCACTATATCCCCGTCCTTCATCACCAAAATGAGATCGGCATTTTTGATGGTGGAGAGACGATGCGCAATGACAAAGGAGGTGCGTCCTTTGGTCATATTATCCATCGCCTCCTGTATCAGGACCTCGGTTCGGGTATCCACCGAGCTCGTTGCCTCATCGAGGATGAGCATGGGAGCGTTTTTAATCATGGCCCGGGCGATGGTGACGAGCTGTTTCTGCCCCTGGGAAAGGTTTATTTTGTCGCTCAGCAAGGTATCGTATCCCTCTGGCAGGGTCCTGACGAAATGATGAAGGCCGGCCGCCCTGCCAGCTGCCACAACCTCCTCGTCCGTTACGCCCTGTTTGGAATAAATGATATTATCTTTGATCGTGCCCTCGAAAAGCCATGTATCCTGCAAGACCATGGCAAACTGCTCGTGCACGTTCCCGCGGGTCAGCTGATCGATGGGGACGCCGTCGATCAGTATGGCGCCGCCGTCCAGTTCATAGAAACGCATCAGCAGATTGATTATCGTCGTTTTCCCCGCACCGGTCGGCCCCACGACGGCAACTTTTTGCCCGGCGCTTATTTTTGCCGAAAAATTATGAATAATTACCTTATCCGGTGTATAACCAAACTTTACATTTCGAAATTCCACATCGCCCCTGACATTTTCCAGGCGCTTCGTTTTCCGGATTTCATCGGCCAGTTCTTCCTCCTCGAAAAATTCAAAAACACGCTCGCCGGCAGCGGCGGTTCTCTGCAGGTTTTGAAATGCCTGCGCCATCTGCGAAAGAGGCTGCGTAAACAAACGGATATACATCATAAAGGCGACGATCACCCCAAAACTAATCGTTCCTCTCATGGCCAGCGCCGCACCCACCACGGAAACAGCCACGTATCCCAGGTTTCCGATAAATACCATCAAGGGCATCATTAAACCGGAAATAAACTGGCTTTTCCAGCCGCTGAGATAGAGCTGTTCGTTCATCCTGTCAAAAACCCGTTTGGCCTCCCCGCTGCCGTTATATGCCTTTACGATATTATGAGCGGAATAAATTTCCTCGACATGCCCATTGATGGCGCCCAGGCCTTCCTGCTGCCGGACAAAATATTGCTGTGATCTGCCCATGAGCACGCTCATGAGCGCAAGGCCGACGGCACTTGTGCCGATGGCGATCAGCGCTAAAACCCAACTGTTATAGAACATCATGATCAAAGAACCGGCGAACATGGTCACGGATGTGACGAGACTGCCGACGCTTTGGTTCATCGTCTGGCCGATAGCGTCCACATCGTTGGTAACACGGCTGAGAACATCGCCGTGGCTCACCTTGTCAAAATATTTGAGCGGTAGCCTGTTTATTTTTTCGGAAATGCCGGCGCGCATCCTTTTACTGATCTTTTGTGTCACCGTGGCCATCATATAGCCCTGGGCAAAGCTTAGCATGGCCGAACCCGCATAGAGCATCACCAATATGCAGGCCAGGTTTTTTACCGCATCCAGATCGACAGCGCCGGCCATGGGAATCCCCTCCGCCAGCGCAGGCAGCCCCTGCATAATCTCATTGGTCATCACCTTCAACATATTCGGGCCAATGATTTGCAAAACTGTTCCGCCCGCCGCCAGGAGGAGGGCGATAACAGCCGCAGGCAGATAATTTTTACAATAGAGAAGCAGCTTGCCCCAGGTTTTCCTTAAATTTTTCGGCTTCTCCACGACGCCCCGCCCCGGATGATTTTTGCCCATCGCCAATCTGGTTGTTCCCCGTCCATTCATGATGCAAGCTCCTCCTCGCTTAACTGGCTCATGGCAATCTGCCTGTAGACCTGGCAATCTTGCAGCAATTCCCTGTGCTTGCCATGGCCGGCAACCCTGCCCTCATCCAGCACAACGATCTGATCGGCATCCATAATCGTGCCGATTCTTTGGGCGACGATCATGCTGGTAATTCCCGCAGTTTCTTTTTTCAGCATGCTGCGCAGTGCTCTATCGGTTTTATAGTCCAGTGCGGAAAAGGAATCATCAAAAATATAGACCTCCGGTTGGCGGCAGACAGCACGGGCGATGGCCAGCCTTTGCTTCTGCCCCCCGGAGACGTTGGTCCCGCCCCGGGCGATAGCAGCCCCGTAGCGCCCCTCCATGGACTCCACGAAGTCGGTGCTCTGGGCGATAGCGACAGCTTTTTTTATTTCCTCTTCTGAAACCTTCGATCTTCCGCTGTCGCCATAGGCTACATTGGAGGCGACAGACCCTTGGAATAAGACAGCCTTTTGCGGCACATAACCAATTTTTCCGCGCAGCGCTTCCAGGGTATATTCCCGGATATTTACACCATTGATGAGGATCTCACCCTCGACGGCATCAAAAAAACGCGGCACAAGGTTTATCAGCGTGGACTTGCCGCTGCCGGTGGAGCCGACAAAGGCAATGGTCTCACCCTGCCTGGCCGTAAAAGTGATATCCCTTAGTACATATTCCTCGGCGCCGGGGTATTTAAAGCCGACGTTCCTGAAGACAACCTCACCCTTGAGGCCGGGGATCCCTTCTGTCCCGGGCCCGCCCAGTATCGCCGGCCTGGTGTCCAACACCTCGTTTATGCGTTTTGCCGAAACGCCGGCCCGGGGGATCATGATAAAAATCATCACCATCATTAAAAAGGAGATGACGACTTGCATGGCATAGCTGGAGAAGACCACCATATTGGCAAAGAGCGGCAGCCTGGCCGGCAGAGCGGCTGCATCGATCAGATACGCCCCGATCCAATAGATGGCCAGGGAAAGACCGTTCATAATCATGGTCATAACCGGCATCATGATCGCCATGGCCCGGCTGGTGTACAGCTGCGTCCCGGTCAGATCCTCATTGGCTGCCGCAAATTTTTCCTCCTGGTAATCCTCGGCATTATATGCCCTTACCACGCGGAGCCCCGTCAGGTTTTCACGGGTGACGCGGTTCATATTGTCGGTCAGCATTTGCATCCTTTTAAATTTGGGGATAACGAAAACCATGAGAAACCCGGCCAGAACGATCAAAATCGCCACGGCCGCGCCTGTGGCAAAGGTCCATTCAAAACCTTTTCCGGCAATTTTGGAGATGGCCCAAACCGCCGTAATCGGCGCTTTAACAATTAACATCAGCCCCATTGTAACCAGCATTTGAATCTGGGTAATGTCGTTGGTGGAGCGGGTAATCAGGCTGTCGGTGGAAAAGCGGTTGATCTCCTCCATGGAAAAAGAATCCACCTTATTAAATAAAAGACTGCGCAAACGCCTGGCAAAGGCGGCAGCGATCATAGCGGCAAAAAATCCGACAACGATCGCCGCTCCCAGGCTGCCCAGCGTACAAAGGAGCATCTTGCCTCCGGTCAGCCAGATATCTTTCATGGCACTGCCGGGCGTTTGCGTTAATGCCGTAATTTCCGCCATATAACCCGGCGACTTTAAATCCAGCCAAACCTGCGCCACGATAAACACCAGGCCGGCAAAGGCCATCGACCATTCCTTGGGTTTGAGATATTTAAGGATCTTCAGCATAAATTTAATTTTCTCCTTATAAACTACCTGTCCTGAAAGGCAGATCCACCGTCCGGCAAATCGGGAAGATGCTTCCTGGCAAGCTCAGAAAAACGCCTAGCAAGGCGGATAAATTCCCTTGTCTCCGCTTCGCCCATATCGGTAAATATGCGGGCCATGAAACCCTGCATTTCCGCCAGCTCCTCTTTAATCCGCTCACGTCCTGCTTTCGTAATCGTAACGAGAATATTGCGGCGGTTGTTTTGATCAATTTCACGCCTTATTTGCCCTTTTTTTTCCAAAACGCCGAGCAAGGCGGATATTCGTGCGTTGCTGCTCCGCAGTGCCGCGCCCAGTTCAGAGGGAAGCACCTCCTTATTGTTTCGCCTTAACAAAAAACGCAAAACAAAGAGCTCGCCCTTGTTGGTGCGATTGAAGCTCTCCATCGTGTTCCGGCGATTATTCAACATTATCTCATGAAAAGAGATAATCGCCTCTTTCACATAGCGGGGATAGTTTCCTTTATCTGCAGATAGCATCCTTCCCACTCCTGATTCGCATTTCCCGCCCATAACAATAGTAACTGTTAACAGTGTTAATAATATTACTGACTTTCCTGTTTGTCAAGGCTTAAAAATTGGTTGCGTCACAATTAAGAGGGGATTCATGAAGATTTTTTAATCCTCTTTTATTCTTTTATCAGTTATATTTATAATTATAGGATAATATTATAAGTATATTTATAATCTTCATTGACAATAATTAATATTAGCGGCATAATAATGCATAAAGGAGGCAGCTCCATGTCAATTGCAAGCAAAGAGGGTATCCTAAAAGTTTTAACAGCCTATAATCCATGGTGGAGAACGAGCATGGTAAACCCCGAGCTGGCAAAAGCCTATAAACGTTTTGCCTTTCACGAAGCAATGAAACGCCTAAAACAAACAGATATTCGTCGCTCTGTCATCCTAACGGGAGCACGCCGCGTCGGGAAGACCACCATACAATATCAAATGATTGAAAGCATACTGCAAAAGGGAACCTCACCGGCAAAAATAATTTATATTTCCCTGGATCATCCCATGCTGAAGCTGAGTACATTTAGCGATATTTTGGATTGTTATCATGAAAATATTTATGCAGAAAAGGATTGTTACTATTTTTTCGATGAGGTTCAGTATGCCCAGGATTGGGATAAGTGGCTTAAAGCAATTTATGATATGCAGCCCGAAACAAAAGTTGTGGCCACCGGTTCCGCCAGCCCGGCACTAATGAAAGGAACCAGCGAGAGCGGTGCTGGAAGGTGGACGGTTATCCAGGTGCCCACAATGTCATTTTATGAATACTGTGAATTAATGGGCCTGGAAAAAGCGGATTTATCGCCTTCCTCAAACATTACCTCCCTTTTGCGCAAATCCCGGCAGGAGCGTACAAGGATAATGCTGCAGCTTTCCAAAGTGCATAATCATTTTTCCCGTTACCTAATGGTAGGCGGTTTTCCGGAACTGGTCATGGCGGATAATGACCTGATGGCCCAGCAAATCCTGCGCGAGGATGTGGTCGACAAAGTCCTGAAAAGAGATTTACCCTCCCTTTACCCGATCCGCAATTCTATCGAATTGGAACGAATCTTCCTCTACCTGTGCAACGTATCATCCTCCATTGTTTCCATACAAGCAATCGCCAGGGAGTTGCAGGGCGTTTCCCGCCCGACAGTTGAGAACTATATCCGCTACCTGGAAAGCGCCAATCTGATTTATCTAAGCTGGCCGGTTAATATGGCCGGAAAAAAAGTGCTGAAAGCCAGCCCTAAAATTTATATTGCCGATGCAGCCCTCCGCAATGCAGTGCTGATGGATGATTCCATTCTGTCCAATCCGGTTGAAATGGGGAAAATAGTGGAAACGGCTGTGTATAAGCATATCGCCACATTTTACTATCAAAAGGCAACCTCGATCGGCTATTTTCGGGGGGGACAGAAAAACAAGGAAGTCGATATAGTTGTTGAATATGCCGGACATATGAATATTCTAATCGAAGTAAAATACCGGGAAAAGGCCCCCATTGCAGACGATGAAGCAATTTGCCAGCTTCGTGGGGAGGCATCCGCCGCAATCGTTGTGACAAAAAATGCAAATGATTATGGCCTCCATAAAACAGCCTCCGGTGGTGAACTCATCCGTATCCCTGCCTTTGCTTTTCTTTATTTGCTCGGACACGCGGAAAAAAACGGGTATAAAGGAATTGTGATTCCCTAACATCTGTCTAAATTGCTTTATAAAATATTATAAAAACCCTCTTGCCATACGTGTGGCACGTGTTATATTTAAAAAAATAATAAGGGAGGCCATTGCCATGAAATTAATTTATCCCGCCTGCTTTTACCCCTGTGAAGAAGGCGGCTATACAGTAACCTTTCCGGATCTGCCCGGATGCGTAACAGAAGGGGATACTTTGCCCGGGGCCATTGATATGGCTACTGACGCAGCTTCGGGATGGCTGCTGGACGAAGTGGAAAGAGATGAACCCATACCAAAAGCTTCCGAAATTAAAAGTATTAATGCCGACGAATACGAAAACGGATTCGTAAGCCTAGTAAGTATTGATTTAGACGAATACTCAAAGAAATTTGGGAAAAGAGCAGTCAAAAAAACTTTGACCGTCCCCGCATGGCTGAACACCAGAGCAGAAAAAGCTAATATAAATTTCTCCCAAGTGCTGCAGGAGGGATTAAAAAATCACCTGGGGATTAAGCAGCCTTAAACGGTTGCTTTTTCCTATGCTAAACACAAAATTCGCCTCCTTGGCAGGAGGCTCTAGCGTAAGTTTACAACGCCAACCATAAAGCATAGCCTCCATTGCCATTGTACTAGGCATTTACTGGAAGCCCCGCCTGTATAAACCAAAGCGGCTGTATTTCTTCCGGGGCCCTGCCCTTGGGCCCACAAAACGAGAACTCCGATCAATCTAGGCCCTGTCGATTTGAAACCAGAAGATGCTGCCGATGCCGGGTTTCGTCTCCACGCCATAGCTGCCGCCATGCAGCTCAATAATTTTCTTGACGATAGAGAGGCCGAGCCCGGTGCCGGTAATGGCGCGCTTATGCTTTTCCCCGGCTTTGTAATACCTATCCCAAATGTAAGGAATATCCTCTTCATTGATGCCATCGCCATGATCCTCAACCTCGATCCTGACACTTGCAGCAGATGGGATTTGCCGGATAACTATCTGCAAATCATTTTTACTGTAATGGACAGCATTGACAAGTAGGTTGTAAAATACCTGTGTCATTTTGATTTTGTCAGCCCTTACAAAGATATTCCCCTCGTGCTCAAAGATAAAACCATAACCATCTTTACCGACAAGCTTTGTTAATCTGTCCAGGCATTGCCCAATGCTTTCGGTAAAATTATAGGTAGTGGCGTTAAGCTCCATTGCCCCGCTTTCCAAGCTGGAGACATCGAGGATATCATTGACCAGAGAGGCAAGCCTCTGGGTTTCATCCATAATCAATTTAGTTTGTTCCGTATTAATCTCATCCGGAAAATCATTCATCATTTCAGCATAACCATAAATAAGCGCCAGCGGCGTGCGCAAATCATGAGATATATTGGCCATAAGTTCGCGCCTTAGCTTTTCCACCTTGGAGAGCTCCAAAGCTGCATGATTAAGGGTATCTGATAATTCGTTTATTTCTTTATATCCCCCGCAGGAAAACTGAACCTCATAATTGCCTTCCGCAAGGACCTTGGCGCTTTTATTGAGACTTTCGATCGGCCTCGATACCATCCTGGCAATAATGAGAGCCAGGGCCACGGACAACACCAGCATAATTATGGTCACATAGTATAATTGAATTTTAATTGTCGCTATAGTTGCCTTAACCGGAGAGATGATGGCATGGAAAACAAAGGAGATCGCTTTGCCGTCGGAGGTATGAAAAGTCCTGGTTTCGGTTATCGTCTCCCGCAGGGGAGGTTTGTTTTCCGGGGCCGGTTTTGCGGGGGGAAGAAAGGCATGCAGCGGGGTGACGATGATTTCCTGGTCTTCTGCAAGCTCTTTCAGGAGCTGCCCGAGCTGCGGGCTGTCAATATTTTCTTCAACCAAGACGATGGCTTTTTTAATTTCCCCCTTTCTGATGCCCTTGTACATTTTATCCAGAAAGATGGTTTGGAATAGCCACAATATCAGCAGCAGCAGGGCGCAGAAGCCTAATAAAAACATAAATATTTTCCACATTAATCGTTTTGAATTTTTCATCATATTAACCATCGAAACGATAACCCAAACCCCTTAGTGTGATGATGAATCCGGCATAGGGCCCCAGGGATTTTCGCAGCAGCTTGATATGGGTGTCCAGTGTTCTGTCATCGCCAAAGTAATCAAATCCCCACACCTCAGCTAATAATTTGTCTCGCGGGATGGCAATGTTTTTGTTGCGAATCAGGAAAAACAGCAGATCATATTCCTTGGGAGCCATATTGATGGGAACGCCGTCAATGGAGACTTTATAGGCTGTTAAATCCGCCTCAAACCCTTCCTTGCGAAAAATAGTGTGATTGATCCCCTTGTTATTTGCTTCAAGGCCTTTTTGGGTTCTTCTTAAAATAGCATTAATGCGCATCATTATTTCCTTGGATGAAAATGGTTTTACCACATAATCATCAACACCAATCTCGAATCCCAGGATTTTGTCGTATTCCTCCCCCCTTGCAGAAAGCATCAGGACAGGGGTATCCGCGGTTTCCCGAATTTTCTTTACGGCGGAAAAGCCATCGAGCTCCGGCATCATAATATCCATAATGATTATATCAAAGGATTCCTTTTTGCAGATTTCAACTGCTTCCATTCCATCCGCGGCCTCCGCAACTTCGTGGCCTTCAAAGACAGCGTACCGCTTAAGTACTGCCCGCAGTCCCCTCTCATCATCACAAATTAAAATTTTGGCCATTTTATCACCACCAATACTGCCACATTAAATAGACCATGATTCCCCTCTTTAAAGTGTCTTCTGCTGCAGGCAAACACCTGGCAAACAAAATTTACACAACAGAATCATACCATGATTATTGCAGACCTCGCAATGCAACTTTATATTAAAAGCGTTGCCAGCCTGCTTTGCCTATTTTGCCTATTTTGTTAATACCTTTTTTTAAACCGTGAAAGAAGCAATGTGGCTGCTGCCACAATCAAAAGCAATAGACCGATCAGGATGATATATGCCGGCTCAGCGGTGTTTTCAGCGCTTCCGCCGCCTTGCCTGCTTGCTGCCCTCTCCTGCCCCTGCGGAACAGCCCGCCCGGGGAAATTACCGCGGTTGTCCCGCTTCTCCAAATCGCCTCCGGGGAAATTATCAAACATATCCGCCATCTGCTTAATTTGCTGCTCATCCAAACCGAGAGCCAGGAGTTTTTCGCTTGCCTCGTCATTTATTTGCCCGCCGCTTTCCTGCAGGACAGACATGGCCTCCCGCATCATGGACAGATCCGGCATCTCCCCGGGGAGGCCGCCCAGTCCTCCCCAACCTTCCTGGCCATCCGGGGCATCCGGAACACCCGGAAAGCCCTGACCATCCGGGGCGCCCGGCCAACCCTGGCCGCCCGGGTTGCCATTTCTGCCTCCGCCCATAAAACTGCCCAGCGCAGACAGGCTGATGCCATCGCCGCTAATCAGGGAATCCCGATTGGCAGCCTGACCCTCTGTAGTCGAAGGGATGGCGCCATTAAGCTGCCCCTCAATGCTTTGGGCCCGCAATGCTCCAAGTTCTTTCAGAATCGGCAGGGAAGCAACATACTCCTCGTAGGTGGTAAAGGATGTCGTATCATTTTTAACATAATCGTTGATTTTTACATCCAAAGCCCTTATCGTTTCCTCAAAGGTACCGCTTTTAAAGTATCCCTCAACGATCTGTTTCAGGTATTCATGATATTTTTCCCTGTATTCGGGCACTTCAAGCAGCTTGCTTATCAGGGGCCTCTCTTCCATGCTGACCCCGCTCACCGGCGTGTCAATGGGAAAATTGATCGTGTTGTCTGCACTGCCTCCTTGAAATCCACCGAAAGATAAGCCGTAGTCCCAGGGCAAGATGCTGACTTTCCCCTCACGCTCATAGATATAGTAGTTTTGGGCCATGGAGGATGAATAACTATCGAGGTTCACCACCACAGTATGCGCTGCCAGGTAGCGTAATATCTCGTCTACGTCAAAATACTTCTCCAAATTTGTCCCTTCATTTAAATTTTTAATCGCCTTAATCACCCGTTGTTTATCTTGATCGGAGTTCCTTTTAAATTCTGCATTATCAAATATACTGCTATAACTGCTGATGCTGTCATCGGCATAAACAAGATCCCCTCCGCCGCGCCCGCCGGCCATGCCCCCGGGGAATCCGCCGCCCCGTCCCTGGGGAAATTCCCCGGCACCCCTATTTTGCTCACCTTGTGGCGGCCGGTCCTCTTCAATATTGTCCGGGTTAAAGTTGCCCCGGGGAAATTCGGCGTTGTTTGGAGCCTCTAATGCTTTATCGTCCAGATTATCCATGGGATTGGGGGGATTTCCACCGGGTTGCCCCATCTGTACTTTTACATTATAGAGTTGTCCTGCGGTAGTATCGTAGCTGCGGGCAAGGAATGATTTTTCATATCTCTCCAGGACGATAAAGAAACCAAAGTCCTCCCCGTTGACAGTAACCCTGGCATAATTGGTCAGCGGTGCCGGAACACCGATGTAATCCATGATGGCATAGGAAAGGCAGTCCTTCATGTAAGTGTTGTCTCCTAAAACATTGTTTAGACAAAATGTATCCAACCCGTAACAGGTTTTGCCTTTCTGATACTGGTCAAATTTAAAATGTATACTGTAGCGGTCACTGTCTTTCATTTGTATAACCTGGGTTAAACTGGAGTTGCCTTTTGTACGCAATCCCACAGAACTAAACGTTTCGCCGTTGATGATTAAATCAGCGGGTATATATTCTTTTGCCGCGGGATCGGCGAGCAGCCCCTGCCAATCTTTTTCATCGACTTGAATCCCGATGGAAAGGATTTCATCCCCAAATAATTCTGACTCGTAGCGCATCGTTTTTGTATTTGGATTAGCCTGGGCAAAATAGACAATCAGGGCACAGACAAACAACGACAGAGAGAGAAGCACAACGACTATTTTATGCAGATGCCTGCTTTTTATCATGGCGCACTCCTTACCGGCGGTTTTGCCCGTTACATGTAAAAATCGCTGTTATAGCTTACCAAAACTGCATTGGCAACCCCATCGACACCTAGCAGCTTATGGACAAAATCCACTGAGGAATCCTTGAGCCTCACTTCAACGGTAAGTTCGATACCGCTTCTGGAAACATTTTTTGCCTTGACAGCATGCCTCTTTGTGGAACTTTGCAGCACAGCAAGCGAGCTTGTTTCCGCCTCGGCGTGATCAAGGTTTAGAACGACGATATAAGGAGTGTCCACGGTTTTCCTGTTTACAAAAATGAAAAGGATGGCGCCAATGACAATCGAACCGATGATGACAAGAGGTATTAATCCCACGCCGACAATAATGCCCGCCGTGATGGACCAAAAGAGATATCCCAGATCGAGGGGCTCCTTGACCACAGTTCGAAAACGAACGATGGACAAAGCTCCAACCATGCCAAGGGATACGATAAGATTTGAGGAAACTGCCAAAATTACGAGGGTGGTAATTAAATTCATGGCAATAAGTGTAATACCGAAAGATGATGAATACATCACACCTGTATAGGTTTTTGTGTAAACCATAAAAATAAACAGTCCAATGACGAGCGAAATGCCTAGTGCCACCAATATGTCCGTTATGGAAAAAGCAGCGGCCTTGTTAAGGTAGGTGAAGTTTAAAAGTTCTTCTAACATGGATTAATTCCCCTTTTTTATCAATTAAACCAATCTTGCAACCAGATATTTGGAAAATTCCCTTTCATGCCTGTTATTAATGCGAATCGCCTGACGGATAACTTCCGGGAGGAAACCATCATACTTAACCTCGAGGATCGTGGCATTAGCAGCTGGAATCGTTACAAGCCCGGGATCAAACAAGCCCTGCACATGATGTGAAGCCCTGATATTTTTATCGAGCGTAATGCGAACATTGCCCGCACGGTAAATATATGCCGTCCTTATATAATCTGTAATGGTTACAGGCCTGAGGTTTTGGTAGTTTATCTTGGTATAAAGCTCCATGAAAAGCGGATTTTCGCTTTCTTTTAAAACCTCAAAGCGGCCGGCCAGGATACTTTCGCATTGTTCCTTCGTTATGGGAGTTTTATCCTTATAGCATAATCTGTTTGCCTTTGCCTTTTTCTCCAGCCGGATAAATGATGGATCATCGTTATACAAACGAATCCTGAACTTTTCACGCCTGCTAAGGCCCGACAGTTTTTCCACAACGGCTTTGTAAGAATAATTATCAAAGTAGAGGCTCCTGATTTTGTATCCGTCGTTTCCCAATGAATTTTTGTCCAGTTCTGCAATATGCTTGAGCTTCGATGAAAGCTCCAGATAATCGGACAAATTTATCCACAGCTTGTGTTCGTGACGGCCCTTCTTCTTCATTTTCTTTCCCGCCCTCCTTTCTGAATCCCGGAATTCAACTGATGCTAATTGTAAATCGAATGACTGAATTACAAGTGTTGCGCCTCTGAACTTTAACTGAACTTTTGGCAATAAAAAACCACATAAACATGACAAACGCAAGTTTAGTGGTTTTCCCCAGGCCCCAGCCTTTCTTCCAGGCACACCGATCCGATAAATTCCATCGTTACGCCGCTTGACTGCATATTCACTGCTTGCTATAAATTATTTTTCCCAAATTATCGATATGCTCTTTTAGTTTTTTATTGGCGATGTCGTTATAGTTAAGGATATCGAAGAAATAAGGCGGCGGACATTCCTCATTCAGGTTGTCCTTTAATCTGCTCACGGTTTTACTGTCCATCTCAGACCCTTGAACTCATCCATTTGTGATCCCTCTTTTTCGCTTTTTGTTGAGAAAAGCCCCCTTTATTTAAGGAGGCTTCAAAGATTACGAATGGAAAATTAGGTCAAAAAAGATGCCATTATTTTTATATATATATTTTCACTAGCGTTGCATAAAACACCTCAACGGGCACATCCAAGTTGTGTATACTATATTTTTGTACAGAATTTAGGCTACAACAAAGCATTATCCTGCCTCGAATCCCATATGTATTCGACATGTACTATATTTTTCTCCTCGTCTATGATGAAAAG
>CAZAQM010000027.1:0-15289 GCA_964487385.1 uncultured Dethiobacter sp. | reverse complement strand
GTTTTGCCATGTTGAAGGCTGGCTTTCCCTGGGTATCGGGGGTTATCTCCGTGGGGGCCCTTACAGGCCTCAGCAGTGTGATCCTGGTAAGCATTTTTGGCCAAAGCAGGATCTTTTTTGCTATGGCCAGGGATGGCCTTCTGCCCTTTAAATTTTCCCGTCTTCATCCCAGATTTCAAAGTCCATATATAATTATTATAATGACAGCTACTATGGTTGCCGTCATAGGCGGTTTTTTCCCCCTGGGGATCGTGGCGGAACTGGCCAATATAGGTACTCTCACCGCCTTTATCATGGTTTCTATCGGTGTAATCATCCTGCGATATAAACAGCCTGAACTAGTCCGCCCGTTCAAGGCGCCATTTTTTCCTATTCTTCCTATTTTTTCGGCTCTCATATCATTGTACCTGGCTCTCCATCTGCCCCACCTTACCTGGATAAGGTTCATCGTCTGGCTTGCTCTGGGTATGGTTATTTATTTTTTGTATAGTTTCCGCTCCAGCCGCCTGGCCGGCGGGCAAAAAAAAGATGACTAACGTGTCAGGGGGACGGGGGTATTGACACAGTGTGTCAATACCCCCGTCCCCCTGACACGCGCGCGTGGAGGAAATTATTCTTTGATGGGTTTGGGCACCTGAGCCCCGTTGTTGCTGTCGATATAATAATTATCCTTAAAGAGAAGTTCGGAAATGGGCAGTATTTCGTATCCGGCGCCTTTGACAAATTCGATTATTTCCGGCAGGGCCTCGGCTGTGTACCTGCCGTTATTATGGAAAAGGATGATGGCTCCCGGCTTAAGGTTTTCCGTTACTCTTTGCACCATGGGTTCCTTGCCCAGTTCCTTCCAGTCAAGGGAATCGATGCTCCACTGGATCGTTTGGTAGCGGCATTCTTCGGCGGCGGTGATTACTTTGTTGCTATACTCGCCAAAGGGCGGTCTGAAGAGATGGGGCTGTACCTCGGTGAGCTCAAAAATCATCTGGCCCACTCTTTCCAGCTCTGTTTTAATTTGTTCTTCGGAAAGACTGTTTAAATGGGGGTGGCTATAGGTGTGGTTGCCAATCTCATGTCCTTCCACGGCAATTTCCTTAACCATCTCCGGGTATTTTTCCACCCAGAAGCCGGTCAAAAAAAATGTTGTTTTAATATCATTTTCTCTGAGAATTTCCAGAAGCTTTGGCGTGTAGGCGGCGCCCCAACATGCATCGAAACTAAAGGATACCTTTTTATCGGCGGTTTCCACATAATAGATGGGGACGAGCCGGCCTGCGGCATAGTTTAAAACAGGCTGCACTACGCCGGGAAAAAGAAAATAAATTCCGATGAGCAGGACGATGATAATGGTCAAACAAGAAATAAACCTTCTTTTTTTATTGAAGGGCTTGATTGAGCAGATAATAATTTTTTTCATGGCCGTCACCTCCAAAAGACCTCCCTAAAATATATTCTTCAGGGAGGTCTTTATGATAAGGACGGTAAATTTAGTTTATTTGCATTATTCGTCCAGATTGCTTTTTAGGACAGATAAAAAGTCTGTTATTTCATTGAGATATTTTTGATTGGCACTTTTCTGATTAACCACTAGTTTATACGTTATGGGCGGCAGCTTGAAAGGAGGTTTTATCTCTACAAGTTCACCTCTGCATATTTCTTCCCTTACTGTTACGTAATGAAGAATGGAAACAAAGTTTTCTGTTTTGATGAGTTCTTTTATAACGTAGGGATAATTGAGTTCCATAACAATATTCGGCGATATTTTATTATTTATAAAAAATTCGTCTAATAATTCCCTTGTAAAAAATGACTTTGGCATCAGAACCAGGGGGAGTTTTTCGAAGTCCTGCAAAGTTGCAACATGAAAATATTTACTTGAAAAGATCGCCAGTCTCTGTTCGAATGTGAAAATTAAATTTGTAAATGGTGCGTTAACATCTATGGGGATTATTCCAATATCGCAGGTGTCGTTTTTAAAAAGGCCGGCCATATACGAATAATCATCTGTTTCGATAGTTAGTTTTAGATTTAGTTGATCAAAATTAGATTTGAACTTTTCGATTAGCTTGGGCAGCAGATGGCCTCCTAGGGCGCCATTGGTCACTATTTTAACTGTTTCCTTGTGATGCGGTGCGCCTTCTTTACCCCTAAGGACTTCCATATCCTTGCATACCTTTTCCTTTAAGTTCAAAATTTCCTTAGCGGTGAAATAAAAAGACTTACCGGCCTCAGTTAGTTCCATTTTATCATAGCTTGACTCTCGTCTTTTGATAAACTTTACCCCAAACTCTTCCTCAAGCGTTTTTATAGCGGCACTAACAGAAGATTGAGATATTAGAATTTTTTCAGCGGCTACCCTAAACCCATTATTTTCCACAACGCAGCAAAAAATATAAAGCAAATTGAAAGTGATTACCTATTCACCCCTTCCAGTTACCGCTTCAGTAATTATACTAAAGGCATTGCTGCAATTCAAGGATCATATGAGGGTGATTTGACGAGCAGGAGTGCCTTAGAATGATTGTTAATTGTGTTAACTGCCTAAACGAAATTTGTTTATTGCCAGGCCTATTAGATAAATATGATACGTGCAAATAGTATAAATAGTATTTGACCAGGAACTTTGCCCTTGTTATTCTTTAATTGCATAACAGGTTTTTTAAAGACAAACTAAGATGAGAGGTGACTAGAGTGGCCAAAGATTTACGATCATTTTTAGAAATGGTTAAAAATGAAATGCCGGATGATTATGTCGAAGTTGCACGTTCAATTGATCCGAATAACTTTGATGTAACGGCTATCCTCGAGCATTTGACCAAGCAAAGCAAGTTTCCTCTAGTATTATTTAAAAATCCCAAGGATTTAAAGGGAAAAGAATCAGATATTTCCATTGTTTCCAATATCTTTGCCAAAAGAGAAAGGTGTGCTTTGGCTTTGGATTGGCCTGTGGACCAAGCCAATCAACCTTTAAGCATGGAATATGCCCGCCTGGAAAGAGGAACCATTCCCCCGGTGGAAATTGGCAAAGATCAGGCTCCGGTAAAAGAAATAATCCTGCGGGGGACCGAGGCGGATCCGGCGCTTTTACCCGGGGTGCGCCATTATGAGATGGATCTGAGCCCGGTTTTTACCATGACCCTGATCATGAAGGATCCAGACACGGGGATCTATGATATTACTTTTGCCAAAACATTTTACAAAGGTTCACAAAGACTGGGAGCGTCTATTCATACCCCCCATTTAGAAAGAATTTTAAATAAATATATAGAACGGAATGAACCTGCCCCTGTGGTACAGATTCTTGGCCACCACCCGGCATTCTATCTCGGTTCATTAGCCCTTAGCCCCTATGATGCTGATGATTATGCTGGAGTAGGCTCTTTTTTGCGTGAGCCTCTTCGCCTGGTGGAATCGGAAACCTGGGGCAAAGATTTTCTTGTTCCGGCGGATGCGGAAATTATTATCGAGGGGGAGGTTCTCCCCGGAGAAAGAGAAGTAGTAGATCCCTTTGGTGAAGTGACAAGACACTATCAGGCGCAATGCATCCGCCAGGCAGTAAAAGTGACGGCGATTACAAGGCGTAAGGATGCCATCATGCAGGATATTTTTTCCGGGCACGAAGGACATTGGAACCTCGGTGCACTGCCTAAGGAAGGCAGCGTCTTTAATGCTGTAAACAACAGATATGGCAATGTAAAAGCGGTACATATGCCTCATTCTGGGATCGGAAGGCTGGCATGTTACGTTTCCATTGATAAGAAACGTGAGGGCGATGCTAAAATTGCCGGTATGGCAGCACTCCTGGAATCCTGGACTTTTCAGGTTGTAGTTGTTGTGGATGATGATATTGATGTTTTTAATGAAAAAGAAGTGGTATGGGCTATTTTAACCATGGCGGATCCAAAGCGCGATATAACCCTGGTGGACAATGTCCATACCGTTTTCACTACGGCCATGGGCCATAATAAGATGATTATTGATGCCACAAAGCCGCTTGACAGAGCTTTCCCGGAACGTTTTAGGATTCCTCAGAGCGCCATGCAGCGGATAAAGCTTGATGAATGGATTAAATAAGAAATTTTGACTGTGAGGAGGCAATAGTTAATGGAAAGAATATTCTGGGTTAAATGCCCGAAATGTGCCGGCCGTTTTTGTTGCGATTATGAACTCCGACATTCCGATCTTAAATTGATTTGCCCTTTTTGCCAGGAACAATTTTTTGATGTGGATAGCCCTGAAATTAATGAAAACCTTTAAAAAAATATTCCGGGTAAAACCGGAGGGTTTCGGATGCCGCCCCAGGAAGGTGACAGGCGAATAGACCTTAACAGACAGATCCGGCTTTGTTATTGTTTACTGGAGATACAAAGCAGTAAAAGCTAAATATCGTGCAAGGAAAATATTGGTTTCGGGCAAAAAAAGGAGGGTCAAAATGAAAAAGAAATACTTATTTCTAGCGACTTGCTTGCTTTTACTTACTTTACTTATTCAAGTCATCGGCTGTGGCAATGGAGCGGTAGAAAAACCCCCCGGTACCGCAGGGGAAGAAGAAGGGCTGCCTTCTATGTTAACTATTGGGACTCATGCCATGAGCTCGCTTTTTAACGCTATGGGTTCCGGCATTGCCACTGTGGCGAGCAAACATACCCCTGTGGAAGTTAAAGCAATAGCAACTTCCGGGCCGATTGAATGGTTCCCCATGTTTTTAAGCGGAGAAATGGACATGGGAGTCCTAAATTGCTGGGATGCCCAAATGGGCTGGCTTGGGGAATCGGATTATGCAGCTGTTTCCGGAGGGAAGGGTTTTCCTACCCGCCTGCTTACAAATGGTGCTTTTTCCATCTATAGCGCCCTCGTTGCTGAAGACTCGGGTATCAAAACCGCCCAGGATCTTAAGGGTAAGAGCTATGTCTTAAATTACACTGGTGCCGCAGGCATTACCGCCCAGGCAAAGGCTTTTTTGGCAAATCATAATATGACGGAAAATGATGTGAATGTTATCTCAGTCCCCGGTATTTCAGATGGTGTCAAAGCCATTATTGAAAGGCGTGCCGATTGTGCAGGTTCGGCCAATGTTGGGTTTGCTCTTGTGGAGGAATTGGAGGCGACTAGAGGGTCACGTTTTTTAGCTTTTGATCCTTCTCCTGAAGCTGTGGAACGGGCTCAAAAAGAATTTCCCTTATATCCGATCGATGTTGAACCGGGGCCAGGTTTTACTGGTGTAAGGGAACCTATGACCATGATGGCCTATGATATTTATTTAGTGGCGCGCACCGATCTCTCTGATGAAGCAGCTTATGCTGTTGTGGAAGCAATCTGGGAAAATAATGAGGAACTTGCTGCTATCCACCCTAGATTAAAAGAATGGACAACTGACAGGTTTGTATCCGAACAGGCGGTTGTGCCTTACCATCCCGGCGCTATTAAATTTTATAAAGATAAGGGCGTCTGGACGGAGGAAATGGATGCTTTGCAAGAAAGGCTGCTTTCCATCAAACAATAAATAATGGTGGAGGAGGCATAGGGCCGGGGTTGGGAGTTAAGGCAGGGCGCCCATGCCTCCTCCTATTACAATGTGAACGGGAGGGATAACATCATAATGGCTGAAATATCGGATGAAAAAAGAGAAGAACTATTGTCGGAGGAAAAAGAAGAAAAGCAGCGCTATCGTGCCCTAAAAGGATCGGCGCGCCTCTATCAAAAAGTGCTGGGAATTTCAATACCCATCGTCGGGATTATTTTTATTCTGAATATTCCCCTTTATTTTAGGATTTCACTCTTTAACCAACAATTTTTAGGATTATTTTTAGGGCTGCTTCTGGCGCTGATGTTTGTTATACTACCGCCATTTTCTAAATCATCCCGCAGTGCACTACCTTGGTACGATCTTGTTTTTTCTTTGTTAAGCCTTTTATCTGGTTTATATATATTTATCTGTTATCCGGGCCTGATTAGTACGATTGGATTAATAACTCCGTTTAGAGTTTTAATGAGTATTATCGTCATCTTGCTGATCATTGAAGGGACAAGAAGAACCAGCGGTTGGATCTTGGTATCTGTTGTTTTATTCTTTATAGTTTATTTTAAATTCGGTTATTTGTTATCGGGAATACTAGAAATTCAAAAAATTTCCTATGGGAGAATGGTTACACAGTTGTTCCTGGGTGCAGATTCTATTTATGGTGTAGCCCTGCGCACTGCCGCTGTCATAGTGTTTGGTTTTATCCTTTTTGCCCAAATTATGTTCGGGACCGGCGGGGCAAAATTTTTGTTCGGCCTGGCAGAATCGGTAATGGGTCGTTACCGGGGAGGCCCTGCCAAAGCAGGCATTTTGGCCAGTGCATTTTTTGGCATGTTGTCCGGCAGCGCTGTGGCCAACGTGGCGGCAACAGGTACGCTTACTATTCCCATGATGAAGGATATAGGATATAAGTCCCATTTTGCGGGGGCGGTGTCGGCGGTGGCATCGACGGGGGGAGTCATAACCCCGCCGATTATGGGTGCGGCTGCCTTTATCATTTCGGAATTTCTCGGCGTACCTTATGCGGAAGTGTTATATATTGCCATCGTTCCTGCAGCATTATATTATCTCAGCCTTTTTATGCAGGTTGACCTCAGGGCCTCGAAAGATGGGCTTAAAGGAATGCCTCCCGAGCAAGTCCCCTCCTTTATTCAAGTGATGAAAGAAGGCTGGTTTTTCATAATTCCCATATTGGTTCTTATTTACGTTATCTTCTTTCTACATTTAAACCCGGAAAGCGCTGCTCTTTATTCGCTGGTTTCCTTGCTGATCATTGGCCTGATAAGAAAAGATATCCGCGCTAAACTGAAAAACTTTGGAACCTTTTTTGAGAACACCAGCCGCAGCATGCTGGAAGTATCCATTATCTGTGGCGCGGCAGGGCTTGTCATCGGTGTCATAACATATAGCGGCCTGGGCCTTACTCTATCAAGGGTTCTCACAGAGCTAGCCGGAAATAATTTGCTGCTATTGGCGATCATGACAGCGGTAGCAAGTATAATACTGGGGATGGGGATGCCTGCCACAGCAGCATATTTGCTTTTGGCCCTTCTCGTGGCTCCCGCTCTGATTGATATGGGGGTAGCTCCCCTAATTGCCCATTTATTTATATTTTATTTCGGTTGTTTCTCCTTTATCACCCCGCCGGTTTGTCTGGCTGCTTATGCCGCAGCATCCATAGCCGGTGCAGATCTTCTGAAAACAGCTTGGCAATCCATACTTTTGGCAATTCCTGCCTTCGTCGTTCCCTTTATCTTTATTTTTAATCCTGCAGTGGCGCTGCAAGGGTCGGCCTTAGAGATTGTCAGAGAGCTGTTCTTTGCCGTTATTGCTGTTTTTGCCGTCTGTATTGCCATTGAAGGTTTCCTCAAAAAACGAAAAAGTATGGTTGCCAGATTTATATTCGGTATAATTTCAGTATTCCTGTTCTTGCCTCTTCCCCCGGGAACTTCTTATCTGGCGGTTGCCGCTTTTGCAGTTTTAGTAATTATTGAATACCTTCCTGTCGGTAAATCAGTAGAGGCAGTCAGAAAATAATAGTCTGATATCTATTCAAGAACTTTTTATAAAGCCATGAACCGGTGCGGGATATAGGTTATCCGGCACCGGTTTCGTAAGGAGGACTGTTGCAGTGAGAATAATCATAGGGATCTCTGGAGCAACCGGGGTGATCTACGGAATAAGAATTCTGGAAAGATTGTCCCCATTAAATATAGAAACTCATTTAGTCATAACCGAAGCAGGGGAGAAAACTATTGAACTGGAAAGTAATTATAGTGTTGAGGATGTAGAAAAATTAGCGACAGAGGTTCATTCTGTTGATAATGTGGCCTCATCTATTGCCAGCGGCTCCTTCAGGACAGATGGAATGATTATTGCACCCTGTTCAATGAAAAGCCTTTCTGCTATTGCCAATTCCTATAACTCGAATTTGTTGGTTCGAGCAGCAGATGTAGTCCTAAAGGAACGAAAAAAACTGGTCCTGATTGTCAGGGAAACTCCTCTTCACCTTGGGCATTTGCGGTTAATGACCGTCGTTGCAGAGATAGGGGGAATTATACTACCTCCAATGCCCGCTTATTATAACCTGCCGGAAACAATTGACGATATTGTCAACCAGACAGTTGGAAGGGCTCTGGACCAGTTCGATATTGAGCACGATTTATTTAAGCGCTGGCGCGGTCCTGAATATCTTGAAACAATGAAAACATAACGTATTTTTGCTCAACCCTTCAGAGAAGCAGGAGAAGCATTCACCCGTTGCGAATAATGGTAGGAGGGGGTGCAGTGCTGTTGATTCTGCATGAAAAGACTATTGAAAGCAGGACAATTTATGAGGGTAAGGTAATCCGCGTGCGCCTGGACAGGGTTCTTCTTCCGGACGGGAGGGAAAGCAGTCGCGAGATCGTGGAGCATAGCGGGGCCGTGGCTATCGTTCCCCTAGATGATGAAAATAGTGTCTACTTTGTAAGGCAGTACCGGGCGCCTCTGCAAAAAGTTATCCTGGAAATTCCTGCCGGCAGGCTGGAACCGGGGGAAAAGCCTGAGGAGTGCGCCAGGCGGGAACTGGCGGAAGAGATTGGCTTGATGCCCAAAACGCTGCAACAGATGGCTTTTATCTATTCCTCCCCCGGGTTCTCCGACGAAAGAGTTTATCTTTACCTGGCCCGGGATCTCGTGCCCCACCGGCTGGAAAATGATGAGGGGGAATTCCTGGAAATAGTGCGCCTGCCTCTGTCCGAAGCCCTAGCGATGATCACAGACGGGGCCATCGAAGATGGAAAGACGATCGCCGGTTTATTATTAGCCGTGCAGCACCTCTAAGGACAATCTATTTAAGTCGGCTGAAAAATAGGAAGGAATCAATATTTGAACAGGCGGCTGGAAAGGCAGGCGGTAAAAGTGAAAAAAATACAAAGGCGCTCCACTTTGCAGAAGATCATTCCCTATGTGCCGGGCAAACCTATCGAGGAACTGGAAAGGGAACTGGGGTTAAAAGACGTTGTTAAACTGGCTTCCAACGAAAACCCCCTGGGGCCCTCCCCCATGGCACTGCAGGCCATGCAAAGGTTTCTGCCTGAGATGAACTACTATCCCGACGGCAGCGCCTACCTTTTAAAAAAAGATTTGGCGGATCATCTCGGCTTGGGGGAAGAAAATATTATTTTCGGCAACGGGGCGGATGAACTGATTACCCTCGCCGGAGCGGCCTACTTAAACCCGGGCGAGGAGATCATCATGGCCCATCCATCCTTTTACTGCTATGAATTTTCGGCCCTGCTCATGGATGCAGTGCCCAAAAGGGTTCCCTCCAGGAATTTTCGCCACGATCTTCCGGCCATGCTGGCAGCCGTTACACCAAAAACAAAGGTGATCTTTATCTGCAACCCCAACAATCCCACCGGGATGATCGTTACCCAGCGCCAGATGGACTCTTTTTTAAAGGAACTCCCGGGGGGAATACTCGTCGTGATCGACGAGGCATATAACGAATACGTCACAGATCCGGAATACCCTTCCAGCCTGGCCCTTTTAGACGGGGGGGCAAATGTGCTGATCCTGCGCACGTTTTCTAAAATATACGGGCTGGCGGGGCTGCGCATCGGCTATGGTCTGGCCGGCCGGGAAATCATTGCGGCACTCAATACCGTGCGGGAGCCCTTCAATGTCAACGCTATGGCACAAGTTGCCGCCCGGGCTGCGCTCCGGGACAGAGAGCACCTTCTGGCCGTGCGGGAGCTGAACAGCAGGGCCAGGGAATACTTTTACAAAGAATTTGACCGCCTGGATCTCAGCTATCTGCCGACGGAAAGCAATTTTATTTTTGTGGACGTTAAGAGGGAAGCCGGGGAACTGTATCGATCCCTGTTGCAAAAGGGCATCATTGTCCGTCCCGGGAATGCTTTTGGCTATCCGCAATTTTTGCGGGTCTCTTTTGGCACCATGGAACAAAACCGGCGCTTTATTCTAGCCCTGGAAAAGAGTCTGAAAGAACAGCCCTGCTAAGGTGAGCGGAACCAGGCAGGGACCAACCTCAATAGGCCCTATTCCGGCCGTGCTCCCCGGGGATCAGCGCTGCCTCGCCAAAACGAAAACGGGCAGGACTAACCCCGAAAAAAACTGCTGATTTTATCGCCTAAAGCGCCTACGCCTTCCTCCATCTCTTGTGAGATGGCGGAAAGGAAGAGCTTGCCAATTTTCTCCTGTGCTTCGGCCCTATGGACAGTATCCTCGTCAATCGTTTCACCTGCCGTAATGATGGGATAGCTCTGGCTATCGCGGACAGTATAGTTGGCCTTTTTCCCCAGCACATACTTTTTCATTTTTTCCCGGGTTTCCCTGGCTAAAATTTTCCCCTCGCGGGAAATTTCCTTGTCGAGGCTATCCCATAAATCTTTCAATTTGTCCAGGATAGCGTTGGTGCGTCCTTCTTCCCTGCCCTCTTCCTCCGCCTTTTCCTCTTCCTGAAAATCGCTTATTTCGGTTTCCCGGGAAACGCCCGCACCTTCCCCGCGGGGTTCATCCTCTTGGATGGGAACTCCAAGGTATTCCCGGTAATCCGTGCGGACGATGACGTAATCTCTTCCCAGGTTGAGCACCCCTTTCATGCTGAGAGGTGTTTCCGCCTCGATCTGCATTTCTTTTCTGCCATCGAAGAGGAGCAGGCTTTCGATGATTCCCGTGCGGGTATCGAAGGTATAGTCCTGTACCCGGGCCAAATAATCGCCATCCTGGCTGATGACATTGTTTCCGAGAAAGGAATATCTTTTTAAATTTTCCAGGCGGGTGTGATCCTCCGTGGTGGTAAGCTGTTTTTCCAGCTCGGCGGTGATAACGTCCCTGCCGATATTTTTGATCCGGCCGTAGGAGATAAACTGGGTGCGGCCTTTCAGGAAGCCTTTTTCACCGATGAGCAGCGCTTCGACTTTTTTTTCCCGGGGATCGATCAGCAGCTCCTGAACTTTGCCCAGCAGGGAGCCGTCTTCCAGGCTGACGACCGGAAAACCCTTGATGGTTTTTGCCTTCATGATCACATTTCTGCCTCCTTTTCTTCGGGCTGTTACAACACTAGTATGCTCTTTTCGGATGTATCATACATATACATTATCATAAAATAGCAGAATATTGTATTGCAGGCTTAATTAAAAAGGAGATATAATAAAATATAATTTGTAACCGAATGAGGTGTGCTTTTTTGCTAGTCGTTACGAGCCGGAGCGAGGAGGAAACCAGATCTATCGGCCGCACTATCGGCCAAGGGGCGCTTCCGGGGGTGGTTATTGCCCTCAAAGGGGATCTGGGCGCCGGAAAAACGGTTTTTGCCCAGGGTGTCGCTCAGGGTGCCGGGGTGCAGGCAGTGGTCAACAGCCCTTCCTATGTGCTGATGAATCTTTACCATGGCCGGGTGGAGCTTTACCATTTTGATTTTTATCGTCTCGAAGGGGAGGAGGATCTCTTCGAGCTGGGGCTGGAGGAGTACTTTTATGGTGAGGGGATAACCCTTGTGGAGTGGGCGGATAAATTTCCCTTTGTTTTACCGGATGACAGGCTGGAGATCGAGATTAAAAAAGATGATGGCGGGCCGGATTCCCTGCGCCATTTATTCTTTCAACCAAAGGGAAAGCTAAATCATACAATTTTGGAGGAAATAAAGAAGTATGCTTCTGCTGGCGATTGATACGACGACTAATGTCTGCAGCGTTGCTTTGGGCGAAAGGGATAAGCTTTGGGCGGAAATTACTTTTAATACAAAAAAAACCCATTCCCAGCGACTCATGCCGGCCCTGCAAAGCCTCCTTAAGGGGGCTGATGTCGATAAAAAACAGTTGCAGGGGATTGCTGTCGCCCTTGGCCCGGGTTCCTTTACAGGCATCCGCATCGGCATGGCCACCGTGCAAGGTCTTTCCCAGGGCCTGGGTATCCCCGTGATAGGCGTGATGACCTTGGATGCCCTGGCCGAAGGGTGCGGTTTTTTGCCGAAGCTGATCTGCCCTCTCCTGGACGCCCGGCGGGAGCAGGTATACACATGCCTTTACCGGGGTGGGGCGGAGGGCCCGCAGGCTTTGGAACTGCCTGCTGCCTTGCCCCTGGATGAGCTTATTGCCAGGATCAAAGGTTTCGATGAAGATGTGCTCTTTTCCGGCGATGCACTGGGGATTTTCCGGGAAAAACTTCAGGCCTCCCTGGGCAGCAGATACATAGAGATGCCTTTTGCCTCCCGCCTGAACCGTGCCTCCCTGGTCCTGCAGAAAGGGTTAAGGGATTGGGAAAAAGCCGGCCCGGCATCCGCTTATGATCTGAAACCATATTACATCCGCCTTCCCGAGGCAGAAAGGCGTCTGCTGGAGCGGAGCAGGGGGCAGGAGATTTGAGCAAGACGCAGATTTTCACCACTGCCATGGTCCTGGAAGATCTCGATGAAGTGATACAGATAGAACAGGATTCTTTCCCGCACCCCTGGTCCAGGAAATCGTTCCAGGGGGAAATTTTGACCAACAGGTTTGCCTATTATGTCGTGGCAAAAGATACCGGAGGCCTGGTTATGGGTTACGCAGGCCTCTGGGTCCTTTACGGGGAGGCACACATTACCACCATCGCCGTGAAGCCCTCCTGCAGGAATAAGGGAATTGGAAGCCGGTTGATGGCCTGCCTGCTCGGCAAAGCCGAGGGAAAAGGCGCCGACAAGGCATTCCTGGAAGTGAGGGATTCCAACCTGGTGGCCAGAAGGATCTATGAGCGTTTTGGCTTTGAGGTGATCGGGAAGCGAAAGAATTACTATGTGGATGAGGATGCCCTGATCATGATAAGGTTCTCGGGGAAAGCAAAGGAGTGACTGGCTTGTCAGATCGTTCATTAATACTGGGTATCGAAACGAGCTGTGATGACACATCCGCAGCTGTGGTTTTAAACGGCGGAACCGTTCTGAGCAATGTTATTTCCTCCCAGGACAACCTGCACCTTCGCTTTGGCGGTATTGTGCCCGAGATTGCCTCCCGCCGCCACCTGGAAATAATAAACCCGGTCATCGATGAGGCAATGGCCAGGGCGGGAGCGGAGTTTTCCGATCTGGAGGGGATTGCCGTCTCCTATGGGCCCGGCCTGGTTGGTTCCCTTCTCGTCGGTGTTTCCGTGGCCAAAGCCCTGGCTTTTTCCCTCGATCTGCCGCTGGTGGGGATCAACCATGTGGAAGGACACCTCTATGCCAATTTTTTGACGGGGGCAGATATTTCTTTTCCCCTGCTCAGCCTGGTCGTCTCGGGTGGCCATACCAGCATTCTTTACATGGAAGGGCACAGCCGGATCAGTGTTTTGGGCAGAACCCGGGATGATGCTGCCGGGGAGGTCTTCGACAAGATTGCCCGCGCACTGGATCTGGGCTTTCCAGGCGGGCCGGTCATCGATAAATTGGCCGGCAGGGGTGATCCCGCATCTTTTTCCTTTCCCCGGGCTTTGATGGGGGAGGAGGGAAGGCTGGATTTTAGTTTCAGCGGCGTGAAGACGGCGGTGCTGAATTGTCTCCACCGGGAAAGCAAAAAGGGCAGGGAGGTTGACCTGCAGGACGTTTCTGCAGCCTTTCAGGCTGCAGTGGTGGACGTCCTCGTGGAAAAATCCCTTCTTGCCGCCAGGCAGAAAAATGTTAAGATATTTTTACTAGCCGGCGGCGTTGCAGCAAACAGCGAGTTGCGCAGGAGGCTTCGTCAGCGGCTGGGAGCAGAGAAAATTGAGGTTATCTTTCCCCCGCTGGAGCTATGCACAGATAACGCTGCAATGGTAGCTGCTGCCGGGTATTACAGGCTGCGCAAAGGTTTTACCGCCTCTTATGATTTAAACGCAGAACCGTCGCTGGCTCTGTAAGGTTGAATAAATTGTTAAGAAAAAATAAAGACTTATGTAAAACGAATTTCCGTAATAATTCCTTAAATACGGGAATATAATAATAGGATAGGTTTTTATCAACAAAATGAATCACATTATCCACAAAGTTTTCCACAGAGAAAAGCCTTTTTCCAGTGCAAAAAGGAAGAACTGTTCACAGTTTGCGCCAGGTTCACATAAAATATTGCAGTTGCAACCTACGTAAGGAAAGGGGAATTATATGTTAAAAGGTATACATAAGGTACATTTTACCGGCATTGGCGGTTACGGTATGAGTGCACTGGCCCTGGTGCTTTTGCAGGATGGTTTCGACGTGAGGGGATCGGATTTAAAGACTTCAAGGCTAACGGATATCCTGGAACAATCCGGGGCAAAATTCTTTCTGGGGCATGAGGCCCATCAGCTGGGGGATGCCGAACTCCTGGTCTATTCCACGGCTATTCCCGCTCATAATCCCGAGGTGGAGGAAGCCCGCCGCAGGCAAATTCCCACCTGGCATCGCTCCAAGCTGCTGGCGGTTCTGTTGAACGAAAGAGAAGGAATTGCCGTGGCGGGCACCCACGGCAAGACGACGACATCGGCTATGCTGGCCCTGTTGTTGGAAAGGGGCGGCTTGGATCCCACGGCTGTAATCGGGGGCGAGGTTTCCTTTTTTAATGGGAATGCCCGGCTGGGAAAAAGCCCCTATATCGTGGCGGAGGCTTGCGAAAGCGATCATTCCTTTCTGCGATATAGGCCCTTTTTATGCTTGCTGACCAATATCGAGGCCGATCACCTGGAGCATTATGATGGGAATTTTAACAAATTGATCGATACATATCTGTCTTTCGCCAACAATGTGCGGGAAGGCGGGGTGATTTTTTATTGCCGGGATGATCCCCACCTGAGCTTGCTCAGCAAAGCCTTCAAAGCGCGATCTGTTTCCTTCGGGCTTTCCGGCGATGCAGAGGTGCGGGCAGAGGAGATCAAGATCGAGGGATTGGGTTCCAGCTTTCGCCTCATGCTAAAGGGGGAGTGCCTGGGCGAGATAGTGTTGGGGGTCCCCGGTCTTTACAATGTTTACAATGCCCTCGGTGCAGCGGCAATTGCCCTGCATTTGGGCCTGGATTTTTCTATTATTAAAGAGGCATTCTCTTGCTTTGATGGCGCCCGCAGGCGTTTTGAGATTATCGGCGAGGCCGGCAAAGTTCTCGTCGTCGATGATTATGCCCATCATCCCACCGAGATCAGGGCAACCCTGGAGGCGGCTCGCCAAAGCGGCCGTAGGATCATCTGCCTTTTCCAGCCGCACCGTTTTACGCGCACAAATTTTCTTTGGCCGGAATTCACCGCAGCCTTTGATGCCGCCGATCTGCTCGTCCTCACCGATATTTATGCCGCCGGGGAGGACCCCATCCC
>CAZAQM010000026.1:0-15720 GCA_964487385.1 uncultured Dethiobacter sp. | reverse complement strand
CGGGTGTAGTCGACGGGAACATTGGAAGAGCCTGCGCCCTTGCTGTGGCAGGCGGCGAGAAGGGCAGCCTCATGGATTGTTTCCGGGGAGGGGTTTTCCGCTTTGATGATGACATGGGCTCCCGGCAGATCTTTCACATGCAGCCAGGTGTCGGTTTTGGCGGCGAATTTATGGGCCAGATATTCATTTTGGCGATTATTCCGTCCCACATAAATTTCTTCCCCTTGGGAGGCAAAATATTTTAGCAGCACGAACTGGTTTGCCTTTTTCTGGATCGGGGTCTTTTTCCTGGCGGGAAGAAGCCCTGCCTCCTGCAACTCCTCTTTAATTTCCTGCAGGGTGGGCAGATCAGCCTTTTCCATGGAAAAAAGCACGCTTTCCAGATAAGCGATTTCCTGGCGGGTTTGCCCGAGTCTCTGAGAAATTATTTTTTCCCCCTGGCGGGCCTTGCGATATTTTTTAAAATAGCGCTGGGCGTTTATGGCCGGTGAAAGATGCGGATCGAGGCTCACCTTTACTTTTTCCCCATCTGTACTGTACAAATTGTCCAGATATATTTCTTTCGTTTTATCGGGGATTTTCTTGAGATGCAGGATGATTAAGTCAGCAAAAAGCTTATAGCCATCAGCTTTTTTTGCCTCTTCCAGCTCCTCCAGTTGGGCCTTTTCTTTCCTGCGGCATTTTTTTAGGGCCTGATCCAGATATTGTTGGAGGCGCAGCAAAAGGTTTTTCGTTCCCTGGCGCTTTTCCCTGAATTGATAGAGCTCATCCAGAAGGCTGCTGATTGCCGGCAGGAAACGAAGGGTGTTTTCTGAAAACTGTTTGGGTTTAAAAGCGCAATAATCCGTCGGGGTTCCGTCGCTATGACAGATTAATGTTGGCACCCAGCGCTTTTCCGTATAGATTTGCACTAGATCCTGCAAGGCCTTCCAAAGAGGCTCGACAGTTTCCCTTGATATATGCAAAGTTTGCGCCCGGGCAACGATCTCTTCGGCGAGGAAAGGGCTGATTCCCTGTATGTTTTTTAGTATGGCTTGCTTGGCGGGCTGCTCCTGCAGGGCGCCTATTTCCCTGGCAAAGGCCTGGTAGCCCAGGGCAAAGGGATGAAGTTTTTCCTGTGGTGGGGGCGGGATGTAATCATAATGGGGAAGGATGGTTCTCCTGCGGTTAATCAGGGGGGAAACCGGTTTGATGGACCCCAGAATAACTCTTCTGCCTTCCTCGCCGGCGCTATCCAACAGAATAAGGTTGCTATGCCTGCCCATTACCTCCAAAACCAGGGTTTTGATTACTTCTCTTCCTTCCCGGTTTGGTGCGGAGAAATTCAGGTACAGGATCCTTTCCAGGGGGGGCTGCTCAAGGGAAACAATGGCCCCATTCATAAGGTGTTTGCGTAGGAGCATGCAAAAGGCAGGAGGGGATGGGGGATTGGTATAATGGCGTCCGGTAAAATGAAGGCGAAAATTTTCCGGATGGACGGAAAAATAAAGGGAGATGGGGCGGCCTTCACTTCTGAAAGAAAGAATTAATTGCTGATCGATTTGAGAGATTTTCTGTATCCGCCGGCCGGTTTTGATGAGCGCATTTTCTATTTCATCGGCTACTGCATGTAAGACAAAAGCATCGAAGGGCATCTTTTCAGCACATCCCCCAGGGTCGTTACCAACAGTATAAACGCTGCTATGATGAAAAGCAACCGTGCCGCTGGTTCCCTTACACATAAATGGCGACAGGTTCTTTTTTTTTATGGACAGGAATATGATTCTACTGCATAAGCTCCATTATGCGCCAGAATCATATTTTTTGCAGTAGAATCAATATTAGATAACGTGGATATTTACTGTGCAGGGGGGGGCTTTGTTGAAGCAATCCAAACTGTGGGCCGTAACCTCGCCTCGGGAGGTGTATTCTTTTTTTCACGTCGATCCAGCCAGGGGTTTACCTGAGGCGGAGGCAAGGAAACGGTTAAAGCAAAACGGTCCAAACAGCATTCAGGAAAAGAAACAGAAAGGCATTCTGGAAATTTTTTTAAACCAATTTAGGGATTTCATGGTGCTCATTCTCCTTGCCGCTACCCTGGTATCGGGGCTGTTAAAAGAATACAGCGATGCAATCATCATCATTATTATCGTGTTTTTAAATGCTTTTTTAGGCTTTCTGCAGGAATACAGGGCGGAAAAATCCTTTTTGGCCTTAAAAAAGCTTTCATCCTCTATGGGTAGGGTTTACAGGGATGGATCTGTTCAAGAGGTTGCTGCAGAGGAAGTCGTTGCCGGTGATCTGGTCATCGTACAGGCCGGCGATCGGGTTTGTGCCGATCTGAGGATCGTGACGGCCGAGAGCCTGATGATCGACGAATCCCCCCTGACGGGGGAATCTGTGGCCGTGGAAAAAGAGGCCGGCACGCTGAAGAGCATTCCCTCCTCTTTGGGCGACGCTGTAAATATGGCTTTCAGCAGCACTCTGGTAACAGGCGGCAGCGGAAAAGGGATCGTGACGGCTACCGGGATGGCCACGGAGATGGGTAAAATAGCCTCCCTTATCCAAGAGGTGGAAATCCATAGTACCCCGCTGCAAAAGCGCTTGGCCAAACTAGGGAAATTTTTGGTGGCTGCCTGCCTGATTTCCTGCCTTTTTGTTGTTTTACTGGGTCTTTGGCAAGGCAAGGATCTTTACGGGATGCTCATGGCAGGGATCTCCCTGGCAGTGGCCGCCATCCCGGAGGGGCTTCCGGCTATCGTGACCGTTGCCCTTGCCCTGGGCGTTCAGCGCATGGCCAGGCACAAGGCTATCGTGCGCCGCCTTCCTGCTGTGGAAACCCTTGGATGTGCCACGGTGATCTGCTCTGATAAGACCGGCACGATCACACAAAATAAAATGACCGTGAAAAAGGTTTTTGCCGGCGGCATGCTGTTCGATGTTGATGGTGAGGGCTATGATATTAGGGGCAGTTTCTTCAGGGGCGGCAGGAAAATAGATGCCGGGAGGGATCCCCACCTGTCACAGGCTATGACCATTGCCGTGCTGTGCAATAATGCTTCATTGCATCGGGGAAAAGGGACAAGGGCTTCCTTTCATCTTCTGGGCAACCCCACAGAAGGGGCCTTGCTAATCTCTGCCGCCAAAGCGGGCATCCGGAAGGAAGAGCTGGAGAAGCGCTTCATACGGCTGAAGGAGTTTCCTTTCAGTTCGGGAAGGAAATCCATGGCGGTGATCTGTCGCCGGGGGACGGAACTAAACCTTTTTGTCAAAGGGGCTCCGGAAAAACTGTTGGAAAAATGTACTTCGATTTTTATCGACGGAGGCAGGGTAAAACCTCTTAATACTAGGCTGCGCAGGGAAATATTATCCCAGGTGGAACTCATGGCGGCCGGGGCGCTGAGGATGCTGGCCGTGGCTTACAAACCCCTTAAACATTTTTCCGAAAAAGCTCAGGCGGGGGAGCTGGAAACGGATCTGATTTTTGCCGGCTTTTTTGGCATGATCGATCCGCCCCGCCCCGGCGTTTTTAAAGCGATACAGAGGTGTGAAAAGGCAGGAATCAAGGTGGTCATGATTACGGGGGACCATCGCAACACCGCCGTGGCCATCGCCAGGCAGCTGGGAATGCTGCGGCCGCGGGAGGAGGTTATTACGGGGGCCGAGCTGGATCTGCTCAGCGATAAGGAACTATCCCGGCGCATTGAGTCTTACCGCGTTTACGCCCGGGTCAACCCCGAACATAAGCTGAGGATCGTGCGCTGCCTGAAGGAAAAGGGTCATATCGTGGCCATGACCGGTGATGGGGTCAATGATGCGCCAGCTGTTAAAGAGGCCGATATCGGAGTGGCTATGGGCTGCAGCGGCACAGAGGTCACCAGGGAGGCGGCCTCTCTGGTTCTTGCCGATGACAATTTCAATACGATCGTGGCTGCTGTGGAAGAAGGACGCAATATCTATGAAAATATCCGCAAGTTTATCCGTTTCCTTTTAGGCTGTAACTTAGGCGAAATACTGACGATGTTTCTGGCCATGCTCTTTGCCCTGCCCCTGCCCCTTAAGCCGATCCAGATCCTTTGGGTCAATTTAATTACGGATGGGCTGCCGGCTCTGGCTCTGGGCGTGGATCCCCCGGAGGAAAATGTCATGTCCAGGCCCCCCCGGGCGGCTGGGGAAAATATTTTTGGCCGGGGCCTCTGGTTAAAAATACTTAGCCGGGGTTTTATTATCGGCGTGACCTCCCTCGTTATTTTTGCCCTGTCTTACCTGAACAGCAGGGATTTGGTCTATGCACAGTCGATGGCCCTCACGACCCTTATCCTGACACAGCTGATCTATGCCTTTGAATGCAGATCTGAATATCTGCCCATCTGGGAAAACAACCCGGCCGGCAACCTTTATCTTCTTGCGGCCATCAGCACCTCCATTTTTCTCCTGCTGCTCATCCTCTATAATCCCCTGCTGCAGAAACTTTTTGGCACAACCCAGCTCTATGCGGATGACTGGCTTATTATCCTCGTTGCCGTCTTTCTCCCCTACCTTTTTAATTTCATTTCCTGGTCGTATGGGAAATTGTTTTACCGGGCAATAGCAGAGCCACATAGAAAATAGGGTAACCAAGTTCTGATAGATTGACTTTCTTTCCCTTTTCTCTTGATTATGCCTGTTTTTGTGATAGAATAGGTTAGGAAAAAGGCTTAAGATAACATAGAGAAAAAGGGGATTTTTTTGGTCAGAAGCATGACAGGCTATGGTCGGGGCGGGGAGAGCCGGGATGGTTACACTTTTACGATAGAGGTAAAATCGATTAACCACAGGCATCTGGATCTGGTGATCAGGGGCCCGAGGGACCTGCTGCCCCTTGAGGAAAAGATACGCCGTAAATTTCGTGAAAGGCTTTATCGGGGACGGGTGGAGGTTTTTATCACTTTGGATATTGCTTCCGAATCGAGCAGAACTGTTGATGTCGATGTTAACCTGGCGGAAAGTTATTTTCTTGCCTTGCAAAAGCTGGAAAGGTCTTTCGAGCTAGCGGAGAGCAGGCTCACCGTTGGGGAACTGGCAGGCTTTCCCGATATTTTTAAGGTTGTGAAAACGGGGCTCGATTTGGAGCAAGTTGCCCCGCTTTTGGATCTATCCCTGGATCAGGCCATTTTGCAGTTGGTACAACAAAGGGCAGAAGAAGGAAGGCGGTTGGAAAAAGATATTGTCGGGCGTCTGGGTGTTTTACAGGGGCTGGTTCTGCGGATGAGGGAAAAAGGGCCCATCGTTCTGGAGGAGTATCGGAACAAGCTTTATTCCCGCCTCGAAGAGATGCTCGGGGGCAGGGAGTTTGACAAACAACGCTTTTTTATGGAGGTTGCCCTTTTTGCAGAAAGAAGCAATGTCGATGAGGAACTAATTCGCCTGGAAAGCCATTTGGAGTCTTTTGCCGCAAATCTTGCCGGCAGCGAGGCTGTGGGACGCAAGCTGGATTTCCTTTTGCAGGAGATGCACAGGGAAATCAATACTATTGCCTCCAAGAGCAGCGATCTGGAAATTTCCCAGATGGTCGTGGAAGGTAAAAGTGAGATCGAGAAAATAAGGGAACAGATTCAAAATATCGAATAAACAAGACAAGTTTTTGGCAAAAACGGAGGTGGTTAAAACTTTTAGTCTGTTCCTTTTATGCAAAAACGTAAAATATAAGGAGGTGAAGACCTGATCCCCAGTTATGGATCGGGTTAATAATGAATATCAAATTAATCAATATCGGTTTTGGAAACATCGTATCTGCCAATCGTATCATTGCCATCGTCAGCCCGGAATCTGCCCCGATTAAGCGCATTATCGGCGAAGCCCGGGATCGGGGCATGCTCGTGGATGCCACCTATGGCCGTAGAACCCGTGCCGTTATTATCACTGACAGCGGGCATATCATTCTTTCTGCGGTTCAGCCGGAAACGGTCAAACACCGCCTGCAGAGCAAGGAATCTGCAGCAGATGAAGGTTCGGGCAAGGCTTAGCCTTTGTGGAGCAGAAGGCAATGAAGAGCAGGGGATTGCTGATAATTCTGTCCGGGCCTTCCGGTGTCGGAAAGGGGACCATTTGCCGGTCCCTTTGTCAGAACAATAAAATCATGAACACCACCTCTTTGACGACCCGCTTCCCCCGAAAAGGGGAAAGGGACGGTGTCGATTATCATTTTATTGATGAAAAAAAGTTCTATGAGCTGAGGGACCAGGGCTCTTTCCTGGAATGGGCCGAAGTACACGGCAATCTTTATGCTACACCGGCGGAAGAGGTGGAAAAACTCAGGCAAAAGGAATATGATGTCATACTGGAGATAGATGTTCAGGGCGCTGCACAGGTTCGCAGAGCCACTGCCGAAGGCATCTTTATTTTCCTCCTGCCCCCCAGCATGGAGGAACTATGGCAAAGGATTACGGGAAGGGGTTCCGATGCACCTGCGGCGATACAGGAAAGGTTTGGGAATGCCCGCCGGGAGCTGGCGGAAGTATGGCAATATGATTATGTAATCGTTAATGACACTGTTGCCGGGGCGGTAAATGATATCAAGGGGATAATTATGGCTGAGAAATGCCGGGTTGAAAGGAATAAACAGTTTCTGAGTGATTTTATGGGAAAGGGTGATGAGCGTTGATTTATCCTTCCATCGATGAAATGCTGGAAAAGGTCGATAGCAGGTACTCACTCGTCATTATGGCTGCCAAAAGGGCCAGGAGCCTTAGAGAACACCAAATTTTGCTGGATAATGCGAGCGGCTCTTTTAAGGAAGTTTCTTCTGCACTGGAGGATGTCGTCAAGGGGAAGATAACCTTTCAGCGGATCAAGGATGGGATCAAGTAATGTTTCCAAAGCGGGTGTATGGCCATGTTGCAGGGTAAGTCCATTCTCCTGGGGATATCCGGGGGGATAGCCGCCTATAAAAGCGCAGAGCTGGCCAGGCTGCTGATCAGGGAAGGCTGCTCCGTCCAGGTGATCATGACCCGTTCCGCCAAGAGATTTATCTCTCCGTTGACGATGCACGGGCTGACAGGGTTTCCCGTTTACTCTTCGCTCTTTGATAATGGTTACAGGACGGCGACAGCCCATATACAGCTTGCCCGGGAACCGGATCTGGCCATCGTTGCCCCGGCTACTGCCAATATTTTGGGGAAGGTGGCCACGGGCATTGCCGACGATCTGCTCTCGACAGTGCTGATGGCCATCGATCTGGGAAAATGCCCGGTTATTTTGGCTCCCTCGATGAATGCAACCATGCTGGAAAATCCTGCTGTAAAGGGGAACATTTCCGTTCTGGAAAAAAGAGGTTTTTTCATCGCCGATCCAAACAGGGGCGATCTGGCCTGCGGCGAAACGGGAAAGGGCCGCATGGTGGAGCCCCTGGAGCTGCTGGGGTTAATCAGGAAAGTACTTCTTGCCGGTAAAGACTACCAAAACCTTACTGTGCTGGTTTCCGCCGGTCCTACCAGGGAAGTGCTGGATCCGGTAAGGTTTCTTACCAACCATTCCAGTGGGAAAATGGGTTATGCCCTGGCCCGGGCTGCCAGGGACAGGGGCGCCGGTGTTATCCTGGTAAGCGGCCCGACGGCGCTGGAGCCTCCCCGGGGCATCAGTTTTCTGCCGGTCGTTTCTGCCCTGGAGATGTATGCTACCATGCTGAACAATCTTGCAGAGGCAGATATCGTCATCAAGTCTGCTGCAGTGGCGGATTACCGGCCGGCAGAGATCCAGCCGCAAAAAATCAAAAAATCCGGGGAAATGCTCTTGAAACTGGTTCGCAACCCCGATATTCTCAAGGAAATAGCCAATAAAAAAACAAAACAATTTTTGGTGGGCTTTGCCGCGGAGACAGAAAATCTTCTGGAAAATGCCAAGCGGAAGATGGAAGAAAAAAAACTGGATATGATCGTGGCCAATGATTTAGGGCAGGAGGGCGCCGGGTTTGGAGTGGAGACAAATATTGTCCGCCTGCTCTACAAAAGCGGGCATGTGGAAAATGTCCCCCTCATGACCAAGTTGGGGCTTTCCCACCTAATCCTCGACCGCATCAAAGAATGCCGCAGAAATGGTTCTTAACAAACCGGGGTGTCAAAACCCCGTTTTTTTATTAAACAGTGGAAAATCCAAAAAGGTTTAAAAGAAGGGGTGTTATCAGGATTTCGATAGCAGCGGCGATGATTAGCAGGATGAGAACGAGGGGCAGGACCGTCCAAAATTCCTTCCAGATAAAGATGATGCTTTCGCCCCTTTTCTTTTCGGGCAGGGGGAAGATGGTGTGATAACCCAGTTTAAGGCCGAAAGCAGCCGCGAGGAAAAAGGCGGAGAGCTCAAAAATGCCATGGGGAAGAACCCCCAGCGAAAAGAAAGCCAGTGCGCTGGCTCCCTTAAACCCCAGGTTTGTGATGACGGTTCCCAGAAATGCGCCGTTGGTAAAGAGGCCCATAAGGGGGGGAAGGCCAAAAATTACCCCCAGCAGGACGATATATACGGAAGCAAAAAGATTGTTGAGAAAGAGAAGCACTATTCCCACCAGGGGAGGGCTGCTCAGGATATGTTCAGCCATTTCCTGCAGCATTTGCTGTTGACTATCGGTTAAACCGGAGAAGAAAAATTGATTATCCCCCATGGGAAACAAGGAAAAGGCAATGCCCAGGAAAAAGAAAAATGCAGCCAGAAAGATCCAGCTGTTGTTTTGCAGAATAGCGGAACGCATTTTTGGACTTAGCAGTTTGTTCACCCCGTATTATTATTGATTTTCCATGACAGACATCCAGATTACTATTATAATATATTCACCGGGAGATTGAAACATCTATGTCTTCAGACCAAACCCCATTTTATTTCCTAAGGGATGAATTTTTACCATGGCTGTAAAACAATATGTACAGGTTATTATCGATCTGGTTAATGATGGCGTTGACAGGCCCTTCGATTATCTTTTGCCGGCGGAACTGCAAGGGCAGGTGCGGATCGGCACCCAGGTTACCGTTCCCTTCCGTTCCGGGACGGTGAGGGCCTTCGTCGTTTCCCTCAAGGGGGAAAGCTCCATCAAAAACGTAAAAAAGGTTTTAAGGATAGAGAAATCCTCCGCCCATCTTTCCCAGGAGCTGGTGGACCTGAGTTATTGGGCGTCGAGGTATTTTATTGTCCGCTGGATGGAAATGATTCGGCTCTGCCTTCCGCCGGGAAGGGACAGGATTAAGCCTAAGCATGAGGAGATCGTTTCCTCGCCGCATCCCAGGCCTTTTCTGCTGGAGAAAAGCAGAGAACTTAGCAGCAAGGCGTCGAGGCAATCCTCGATTTTAGAATATATGGCTCTGGCGGAAGGAAACGTTTCCTGGGATAAACTACGGGCGGAGACGGGTGCAAGTCGCCAAAGCCTGACCTCATTGGTAAAAAAGGGTTTGCTGCAATTGGACAGGCAGCCTTTAACCCGGATGCCCTGGGAAGAGAAAATGTTCGAGGCAAACAGACAGCCCGATTTGATCCTTACCGGGCAGCAGGAAAAAGCCTGGCAGGTGATTTCGCAGGGAATGGACGGGCCCCAAAAAAATCTTCTCATTCATGGAATAACCGGGAGCGGGAAGACAGAGCTTTACTTCCGCGCGGCAGAAAAAGTTTTGGCTCGGGGGCGGACCGTGCTCATTCTGATACCGGAAATTGCCCTCACGCCTGTTCTCATCAATCAGTTCAGGGGGCGTTTTGCCGGGCAGCTTGCCCTGCTACATAGCAGCCTGGCACCGGGAGAAAGATATGATATGTGGTGGAAGGTAAAAAATGGGGAGGCAAAGATCGTCCTGGGAGCCCGCTCAGCTGTCTTTGCCCCGCTGGAAAATATTGGCCTTATCGTCATCGACGAGGAGCACGAAAGCACCTATAAACAGGAGGAGGCTCCCCGTTATCATGCCCGTGACGTTGCCCGGCGGAGGGCCATTTACCACGGGGCATTATTGCTCATGGGGAGTGCAACTCCTTCCCTGGATTCATACCTGAAGGTACAACAAAAAGAATTAGGGTTGGTGGAGATTTCCGAAAGGGTGGAAGGACGCCGGTTGCCCACGGTGCAGATCGTGGATATGCGCAGGGAATTTGCAGAGAAAAACAGAAGCATCTTCAGCAGGGCACTGTTTTTGGCCATTAAAGAAACTTTGGAGAAGGGGGATCAGTTGATCCTTTTCCTCAACCGGCGGGGCTTTGCCGGTTTCCAGCTCTGCAGGGTTTGCGGTTTTGTCATGCGCTGCCCCAACTGTTCGGTTTCGCTCACTTATCATACTTCCCCGGAGCATCTCCAATGCCATATCTGCGGATACAGGAGGGAGGCAACCGCAATCTGTCCGGAGTGCCATAGCCCTTACCTGCGGAGTTTCGGCCTGGGAACGCAAAAGGTGGAAAAAGAGATGGCCAGGCTTTTCCCCGCGGCGAAAACAATCCGTATGGACAGCGATGCCACAACAGCCAAGGGCGCCCACTATAAAATATGGAAGGCTTTTAATGACAGGGAAGCCCAGGTGCTGATAGGGACCCAGATGGTAGCCAAGGGCCTGGATTTTCCCGGGGTAACCCTTGTGGGCGTAATCGCTGCTGATGTCACCCTGCATCTGCCCGATTTCCGTGCCGGTGAAAGGACTTTTCAGCTGCTCTCCCAAGTGGCCGGCAGGGCCGGCAGGGGCGAAAAAAAGGGGAGGGTGCTCATTCAGACTTATACCCCATGGCACTATAGTATTGAAAAGGCGGCTTCCCACGATTATAAGGGTTTTATCGCCGAGGAAGCCAAAAGAAGGGCGCTCCTTGCCTATCCGCCCTTTGCGGAGATGCTGCTGTTCTGCTGCAGTTCTCCGGATGAGAGTAAAGCCGGGCGCTGTGCCCGGGAACTAAATAGAAGATTGCGGGCCGGGCTGTCGATCGATCGACAGGATTTTCTTCTTTCGGAACCTTTTCCCGCCCCCCTGCAAAAAAAAGAAGGATACTTTCGCTATCATATCGTTTATAAGGGAAATGATCTGCAGCGGTTTGCCGGGGAAATCCGGGAAATTGTCTGGACTTTTAGAAAAGAATTACAGGAAGAGATGCGCCTGACGGTGGATTTTAATCCTTTGATGATGTTATAATATAATCTTAGGGGGGATTAAAAGATGGCTCTGAGGCGGATAAGAAGACGGAATGACTATGTTTTGCGTAAAAAAGCCGAATCGGTAAGCCGGTTTACCCCGGGATTGCTGCAGCTATTGGATGATATGGCCGAAACGATGGGTACAGCCGAGGGAGCAGGATTGGCAGCTCCCCAGGTGGGCATATCCAAAAGGATTATCGTCTTTCGCAATGGCGAAGAAGAGATCTTCGAGTTGATTAACCCGGATATTATCCAACAAGAGGGAAACGCCGTCGATATCGAAGGATGCCTGAGCCTCCCGGGTATTTATGGCCAGGTTCCCAGGGCCGAGCATGTTATAGTAACCGGGCTGAACAGGGAAGGCAGGGAGATCCGCCTGGAAGCCCAGGGTTTTTTGGCCAGGGTGCTGCAGCATGAGATCGATCATTTAGAGGGAGTTCTCTTCATCGACAAGGCAACGCATCTGCTGACCCCCGATGAACTGGCTAAATTAAGGCAAAAATAATTTTATTGCAGCGATGGCAGATTTTTAGCGAGGTGATCCCCGTTGTCAAACGATACCCTTGTTTTCCTGGGAACGGCGCCTTTTGCCCTTCCTTCCCTGCAAATGCTTATCGATTGTGGTTTTAATCCGGCAGGGATCATTACCAGGCCTGATCGTCCGGCAGGAAGGGGGAAAAAAATTTCTTTTCCCCCCGTGAAGGAAATGGCTTTGGAAAATAACCTGAATATTTTCCAGCCCCGCAGCAAAGCAGAATTGGAGAGCATTATCAGGGAATTAAAACCCCGGATACTGGCCAGCGTCGCCTATGGGATGATTTTGCCCCCCGGCGTTTTGGAAGTTCCTGCTTTGGGGGCGGTTAATGTCCATCCTTCGCTGCTTCCCGCCTACCGGGGAGCAGCTCCCATACAACGAACGCTGCTGGCCGGGGAAGAGTTGACGGGCGTCTCTGTTTTCTTTATGTCGGCGGGGATGGATGACGGAGATATTATCCTGCAGGAGGAAGTTCGCGTGGGTCCGGAGGAGACTTTTGGGTCCCTTTACGATCGCCTGGCCGTGCTGGGCGCGGAAAAATTGCGGGAGTCATTGGAACTGGTCGCGGGGGGTAAGGCCCCCCGGATTCCCCAGGATGATGGGCAGGCCTCCTATGCCCCCCCCCTTACTCCCGGTGATGAAATAATCGTCTGGTCAAAGGATGCCCTGCGGATTGCCAACCAGATCCGGGCGCTGGATCCCTATCCCGGCGCCTACACATACTACCGGGGAAAAAGACTCAAGATTTGGAAGGCTTTCACGGAAAGGACAGGGGATCTTCCCGAACCATCCAGCCTGCCGGGGACCATCTGCAGGGTAGAAAAGGACTTTTTTGCAGTTGCTGCTGCCAAAAACCTGCTTAAGATCCTTGAGCTGCAGCCGGAAGGTAAAAAAAGGATGGCAGCTGGGGACTTTTTGAAGGGGAACCGTCTAGAAGTTGGTGAAATATTTGGATGAACTAGCCGTAAATGGGGATAAAATAAAAAAGCGGACATTTTTAGGCCTTTTATTAGCGGCGTTAATCCTCATCATAACCGTAATCATCTATTTCTTTATTGTCGCCGGCAGGCCTGATGCCGGATTCACACGCAACCTGGCCATGTTTGTCATCTCTTCTGTTTTTCTTTTTACCGTGCTGATTCTTTGCGGCCTGTTGTGTATCATCCTGGCCATTTTGGGAAAATGGAGGTTTCCGGGCTTCTCCTGGTTCGTCGGGCGGACGCTTTATCTTTATCCTTTTGTTTTGCAAATAGGCCGTTTTCTTTCCATTGCCCAGGATAAAATACAACGCTCCTTCATAGAAGTTAATAACCAGCTTTTGTGCCTCTGCCCTGTAAAAACCAGGGCGGAAAAAATATTGGTGCTCCTGCCGCACTGTTTGCAGAACGATGGCTGTACGATCAGAATAACGCATAACATTGAGAACTGCAAGCGCTGTGGAAGGTGCCAGATTGCCTCACTTCTGGAAATGACCTCCTCTAGGGGTATTCCCGCCCGGGTCGTTACAGGAGGCACCCTGGCACGCCGGGCGGTAGAGAGCTTCAGGCCTGAAATTGTCGTAGCCGTTGCCTGTGAAAGGGACCTTTCCAGCGGGGTAATCGATACTTTTCCCCTGCCGGTTTTCGGCATACTGAATGAAAGGCCCCAGGGTCCATGCTTTAATACCAGGGTTGATCTGCAAAAGGTGGAAAATACTCTTGATTACTTCCTGGATAGGGAAAAACAAACGGGGAGGTTCGATGCTTAATGTTCTTTTTTGACAGTGGGTTTATCCTTCTTGTTCTGCCTGCCATGGCCTTTGCTTTCTATGCCCAGAGCAAGGTCAGCAGCACTTATGCTCATTACTCCCGGCAGTATCCACAGAGCCGCCTGACAGGGGGGCAAATTGCCCGCACCCTGCTGGATGCGGCAGGAATGGAAGATGTGCCGGTGGAGGTTACCGCCGGGCACCTGACGGATCATTATGATCCACGGGCGAAAGTGGTAAGGCTTTCCCAGGAGATCTTTCGCAACGGCTCCCTGGCCGCTCTGGGCATTGCCGCCCACGAAGTGGGCCATGCCGTTCAACACGATACTGATTATGCGCCTTTGGGGATTCGCAATGCCATTTTCCCGCTGGCCGGGTTTGGCTCCCGGGCCGCCCTGCCCCTCTTTTTTATCGGTTTATTGTTCAGTGCAAGCCTTGGTTTTTTAATGGATATCGGTATCGCCCTTTTCCTCTTTGCTGTTCTTTTCCAAACGATAACCCTGCCGGTGGAAATTAACGCCAGCAACAGGGCCCTAACCCTTTTAGGGGGAGGCGGCCTTCTTCAGGGGGAAGAGCTTGAAGGCGCAGGGAGGGTCCTGCGCGCGGCCGCCCTGACCTACGTTGCGGCTCTGGCTGTTGCCCTGGCACAGCTCCTGCGGCTTTTAATGCTAAGAGGAAGAAGATAAATTGAGCGAAAAGGGCCCAAATATGCAGGAAAACGACACAGCAAGAAGTTATGCACTAAGAATATTAAAAGAGGTTGAAGAAGGGGCCTACGCTAATATCGCTTTAAACCGCCTGCTGAACAAAATTTCGCCGACCGAAGAGGAGCGATCCTTTCTCACTGAACTTTGCTATGGTGTTCTCCAGCGGCTAAATACGCTGGATTGGATTCTTTCCTTTTATCTTACGTCTCCGCTGGAAAAATTAACCCCGTGGATCCGCAATATCCTGCGTCTGGGGGTTTTTCAGCTTCTTTACCTGGAACGGGTACCGGCATCCGCGGCCGTGGATGAAGCGGTTAAGCTGGCCATGCGTTTCGGGCATAAAGGAGTCGCCGGTCTGGTCAATGCCGTGCTGCGGAAGGTCAGCCAGGCCAGGGAGGAGATCCCCTGGCCTTCCCGGTCTGCCGATCCTCCCCTTTATCTTTCGCTGGTTTATTCCTTCCCCCTTTGGATCGTCCGGCGCTGGATCCGGCAGATGGGCCTGGATGAAGCGGAAGAGCTATGCCGGGCAAACAGTATCCAACCACCGCTTAGCATACGGTCAAACACTTTAAAAACAACTCCCCATAAGCTAAAAGCCCTTCTGGAGGAGGAAGGAGTAAAGGCAGATTTTTGCCGTTTTGCCTCCGAAGGCCTGGTGCTTAGGCTATCAAAAAAATTAACGGATCTGAATAGTTTCCGGGAGGGGCTTTTTCAGGTCCAGGGGGAGGCTTCCATGTTAGTGGCCCCCCTTGTAAATCCCAAAGCCGGCGACCGTGTCCTCGACCTGTGCAGCGCCCCGGGGGGCAAGACGCTGCATATGGCCATGCTGATGGGCAACGAGGGGGAGATTGTGGCCGGGGATTTGTACCCCCACCGCCTGAGGCTGCTGCAAAGGGCGATGGAACAGCAGGGTGTTAAGATTGTCAGGGTGGAGAAGCTGGATGGAAGGGTTATTTCTTCCGGCAAATATGGCCTTTTTGATCGGGTTCTTTTGGATGTACCCTGCTCCGGCCTGGGGGTCGTCAGGCGCAAAGGAGAACTGAAGTGGCGTCGTAAAGAGCAGGACATCCCCATGCTGGCCGGCTTGCAGGCAGACTTGCTGAGGAATGCTTTTAAAGCCCTTAAACCGGGAGGGGTTTTGGTTTACAGCGCTTGTTCAACTGAGCCCGAGGAAACAAGGGAGATAATTTTTCGTTTTCTTGAGGAGGAACCATCTGCAGGCCTGGCCCTGCTGGAGCCTCTGCTGCCGCAGGAGCTGCAGCTCCGCGGCCGCCCGCACGCGCGGGTGCATCACAAAATATTGCCGGCCATCATTTGGATTTTGAGGTCGAGGAGCGATGGTTTTATCCCTGAAGCCGCGCACCCCCTCCAGCATCATTTCCACCATGCTTACCTCAAGCGCGGCACGGATTTGGCTGAAAGACTTCCAATTTCCTGGTTCGAGCCCAACATTTTTTAGTATGGGGCCAGTATCAACCCCTTTGTCCATCAGATGAAGGGTCGCGCCGAAACCGACATCGCCCATCCTGCCCTCAGCAGCCGTCCATTCAACCACATCCATTCCCCGGTACTGGGGAAGAATACCGGTGTGGCAATTCAGGATACCGAGAGACGGTATTGAGAGTATATTTGCACG
>CAZAQM010000025.1:5304-16413 GCA_964487385.1 uncultured Dethiobacter sp. | reverse complement strand
AAAACAGCAGCATACATGGTTTTATGATCCAGCTGCCCTTCCCCGGGCAGATTGACGAAAAAGTCGTTATTGAACTGATCGATCCGCATAAGGATGTGGAAGGGGCCCACCCCATCAACCTGGGAAAGCTGTTTTGCGATGAAGATAGTTATATCCCCTGTTCCGCCAATAGCGTCATGCATATGATCGAGTTTACCGGTCAGCCTATTATCGGCAAGTCGGCGGTCATCGTAGGCAGGAGCAACATTATGGGCAAACCCCTTTCCCTTCTTCTCCTGAGGAGAAATACTTCTGTCACGATTTGCCACACCTATACAGATAATTTGGCAGAGATTTGCAGGGAGGCGGATATCCTCGTCTCTGTAGCAGGGCAGCCGGGGTTGATAACCAGGGATTTTGTCAAACCCGGCGCAACTGTAATCGATGTAGGGGTTACCGAGGTGGGTGGCAGGCTTGCCGGTGATGTGGCCTTTAAGGAAGTAAGGGAGGTGGCCGGCTGGCTTTCCCCGGTTCCGGGGGGAGTGGGGCCGATCAGCATTACTATGCTCTTTTGGAATACGCTTCAGGCTTTTAAGGCAAATTTACAGCAATAATATTTTGGAGGATGGCCATGCCGGCAAAAATAATTAACGGGGAACGGATTGCCAGAGAAATAAGGGAAGAGCTCAAAGAGGAAGTTCAGCAGCTAACCAGCAGAGGCAGGACGCCGCGGCTGTCCATTATCGTCGTGCGCAGCCCCTTTGCCCGCATACATGTGGCGCAGCTGAAAGAAAAAACCTGCCAGCAATTGGGCATCAGGTGCCATATCTATTATCTTCCGGAAACGACTACAGAAGAGGAGTTGGACTTCCTGATCGAACGCCTGAATAGCTCCCGGGACGTTCATGGCATTAATATTCATCCCCTCACGCCGCACCTCAACCATGCCCAGATATCCCAGCAGGTCTTGCCGCATAAGGATGTGGAGGGGCTTCATTTTTTGAACCTGGGCAACTTCTTCAGCGGTAAACTTGCCATGGCCCCCTTTGTTGCACAGGGTATTATGAAAATTATCGAATCCACCGAAGAGACGATAGAAGGAAAAAGGGCCGTCATCATCGGGCGGAGCCAGCTGGTCGGCAAACCGGTTTCCTATTTGTTGCTGGAAAAAAATGCTACGGTGAGCATCTGCCATACCCATACGCCCAACCTGGAAAAGTTTACGAAGGCTGCCGATATTCTCGTCGTGGCGGCGGGACATCCCCATACCGTCAATCAGAAAATGGTCAAGGAGGGCGCCATCGTCATCGATGTGGGAGTCAATCAGGTTGGCACGAGATTGGTGGGCGATGTGGATTTTGATGGGGTAAAGGATGTCGCCGGCTGGATCACCCCAACCCCGGGAGGCGTTGGGCCGGTTACAATTGCCACGCTGCTCCGCAATCTGGTAGAGGCGGCCAAAAAGTCATGAACGGCGATAAAATACTTACCGTATCCCAGCTAAGCCGCTATCTTAAATTTCTTTTGCAAGGCGATTCCATTTTGCAAAATGTTTCCGTTAGCGGTGAGATCTCCAACTTCAAATTGCACGGGCCCTCCGGACATATCTACTTCACCTTAAAAGATGAAAAAAGCGTTCTACGCTGCGTTTTTTTCCGCAGCAGAAACACTGGTTTAAAATTTCTGCCTGCCGAAGGAATGAAAGTACTGGCCCGGGGCCATATTTCTGTCTATGAATATGGCGGTTACTACCAGCTCTACGTGGACAGGATGGAACCGGATGGACTGGGGGCGCTCTTTTTGGCCTTTGAGCAGCTAAAAGAAAAGCTGCGCCTGCAAGGGCTTTTCGACGCAGAGCATAAAAAGGCCTTGCCTTTTATCCCCAGAAAGATTGGTCTGATCACCTCACCCTCCGGGGCTGCCGTCAAGGATTTCCTGCACACACTGATGCGCAGGTTTCCCTGTGTACAGGTCTTTTTTTGCCCGTCGGCCGTGCAGGGCAGCGAAGCAGCCGGCGAGATCGTGACAGCTCTGGAAAAGCTGCAGGAGATCCCCGATCTGGATCTCATCGTTCTGACAAGGGGGGGAGGATCTCTTGAAGAGCTATGGTCTTTCAACGATGAAGAACTGGCCCGGGCCATTTTTGCATGTCAAATTCCCGTCATCAGCGCTGTGGGCCATGAAACGGATTTTACCATCGCCGATTTCGTTGCCGATCTGAGGGCCGCCACCCCAACAGCCGCTGCCGAACTGGTTGCCCCGGAGCTGCGGGAACTTATGCATAGGCTGCAAGGCACAAAGGAACGTCTCCTGGAACTTTGGGATCGCCGCACAAAGCAAAGTAGGGCTCTCCTGGAAAGGTTTGCGGATACCCTTTTGGTGAAAATCCCCCGGGACAAAATAAATCAGGGTTACCAAAGAATTGACGATCAGGAAAAGCTATTCAATCGGCTGTTTAATATGCAGTTAAAATTAAAAAATACGCGTCTGGAACATTTAAAAGAAAAAATAGAGGCGCTGAATCCTCTAAAGGTCATGGAACGGGGGTTTGTCCTTGTTTTGGACGGGGAGGGAAGACTAATCAGCGATATTGGCCGGTTAAAAGTGGACAGCAGGATCGATGTTATCTTTAAAAACGGAGAGGCCGGGTGCAGGGTGGAAAAGCTTGGCAGAAACAAGCTGCTCCCGACCGGTAACGGGGGATAAAGATGCCAAAAAAAAAGGTTGAAATTACCAAACTTAATTTTGAAGAAGCCCTTTCCATGCTGGAAAATATTATTAAAAAAATGGAGATGGAAGAGCTGCACCTGGAAGAGTCCTTAATATGCTTTCAGGAAGGCATGGAGCTGAATGCACATTGCCGCCGGCTTCTGTCAGAAGCTGAACTGCGCGTGGAGAAGCTTCTGCAAAGCGGCAAATGGGAAAAATATGATGAGCCCCTATAAACTGCGTAGAAGGAAGGCAGATATATTTGCATATTTTGCAGGAAGAAGTTAAATCAATTAACGAGGCCCTCGATTGTCTTCTTCCCGGGGAGGATGAATATCCGCAGACCCTCAACCGGGCTATGCGTTACAGCATCTTCGCCGGCGGCAAACGAATACGGCCGCTGCTCATCTTGCTGATCGCCGAGCTTTTTGGCGCCCGGCCGGAAAGCGGTCTCGTCCCCGCCTGCGCCATGGAGATGATCCATACTTATTCACTGATCCATGATGACCTGCCGGCCATGGATAATGACGACTACAGGCGCGGGCGCCTGACCTCCCACAAGGTGTTTGGTGAAGCAACGGCCATCCTGGCCGGTGACGCCCTTTTAACGCTGGCTTTGCAGATCCTGGCCCGGGGATCAAGCAACGGCAGGAGCGGCTCCTATACCTCTCTGTACACAAAAGCTGTACCCGCCGGGGATCGGCTGGAGATTATGGCGGAGCTTTCCCGGGCTGCCGGGGTTGAAGGGATGATCGGCGGCCAAATTGTCGATCTGGAATCGGAAGGAAAAGAGATATCGCCCCAGACGATCGATTATATTAATGCGCATAAGACGGGAGCATTGCTTTCCGCCTGCTTCCGCATCGGCGTTACCCTGGGAAAAGGAAGCGGGGATGATCTGAAACGGCTGAACGCCTGTGCCGGGGCCATCGGCAGCACATTTCAGGTCGTTGATGATCTGTTGGATCTGGAGGGTGATCGGGAAAAAATGGGGAAAGATAAGGGTGCGGATCTAAAACTGAAAAAAGCTACTTATTTATCCCATTTTGGCGCAGAGAAGGCTAAAGCCCTGCGCGACGACAAGTTTGCCGAATCCAAAAAATTACTGGATTATTACGGCAACCGGGCGGAACCGCTGCAAAAGCTCATTAAGTTCATTCTTTACAGGGATTATTAAAACTATTAAAACTTTAAAACTGCCAATCTTGAGTTAGCAGATACAGTATGTTATAATCTATTTTAAAACACAGGTGGTGCAGTATCCTAGTTAGTGCTTTGCTCTGGAGGGCGGGCCTAAAAATCCGCTTAAGGGCACATCAATGAAGTTCCTTGTGCTGGCTGCCGAAGCCCAGTCGGGGGTTGGTGCTGGGAGTTAAGAAGGATGGGGCGATCTACAAAGGCATGTAGGCGTTGACCCTGCCTTCGCGGAGACCTAAGTGCGTGGCGTATTATCACATGGTAAAGGGTTACGGCTTAGATTAGAACCTGTGTGCGGCAGACGCTGTGCACAGTGTAGCCTGCCTTGAGTGGTTTTCGGGGGAGAAAGGTTTTAAACCTTGGGAAACCAAAACTGCAAAAGAGGCTAAAGAGCTAAAAAGGTGCTATGGAGGAAAACTCCTAGGCTGTTCCCACCGGAGGGAGACTCTGCGGGGATTAAAGTGTGGACTTAGTGGCAATCCAGCCCTGCAGATGGCAACACTGCAGAAATGGCCTTAAAAGGAAACTGCCGGGTTGGCGACGACCGGGCGGCCATTTGGGAAAACCTGCTGGACCTGAAGCCGCAATGTTTACCCATGGAGTTGCCACCTGTGTTACATATTAGAGGTGTCCTTTTTGCCCAAAGAAAAACCAATGAGGCAAAAGAGAAGAAATACTAAATGGGTTTTTTCAGTTGCTATCTGGACTTTTTTTTTGGCAATTTCTTTCACGTTGGTAACACGTTTTTTGCTGGCGACCTTTCGATCGATCCTTTTATCCTTTTTATTGCTTTTGCTGGTGATCGTCATCGGCATTTTCTTTGATATCGTCGGCACGGCAACGACTGCAGCCAGCGAGAAACCATTTCATGCCCTGGCCGCCAAAAAAATTTATGGCGCAAAAAAAGGATTATATCTGGTGCGCCATGCCGATCGGGTGGCAAATTTTTGCAACGATGTCGTCGGCGATATTTTAGGTATTGTAAGCGGTGTCGTCGCTGCCGTGGTAATTATCAATCTCGTGCTGGCGCGTCCCAATCTCAATGAAATTATCCTCAGCATTTTGCTGACCGGCCTGGTTTCCGCACTGACAGTCGGGGGCAAAGCCTTCGGGAAAACGGTGGCGCTGAAAAACACGACCCAAATCGTTTTCTCTGCCGCAAAAATGCTGACATCCTTTGATATCATTATTTTTCGCAAGAAAAAAAACAAAAAGAAGAAAAAATCTAATCAAGAAAAGCGGTGATCCTTGGCGGATGGTTCTAGAAAGGATCAACGATCCGGGCCTTTTAAAAAAATTATCGTCTCCTGAACTGGAACAACTGGCAAAAGAGATCCGTGAACTAATGATCGATATCATCTCCTGCCGGGGGGGGCACTTGGCTTCCAGTTTGGGTGTAGTCGAGCTCACCATCGCGCTTCACCGGGTTTTTAACGCTCCTGCCGATAAGATTGTCTGGGATGTGGGGCACCAATGCTATCCCCATAAAATTTTAACGGGAAGAAGAGACAAGTTTCCAACCATCCGTGATTTCGGCGGCCTGAGCGGGTTTCCCAAAAGGCAGGAAAGCACCTTCGATGCCTTTGACGTCGGCCACAGCAGTACATCCATCTCGGCGGCACTGGGCATGGCCCTGGCCAGGGATCTCCAGGAAAAGAAGTTTAATGTCATCGCAGTGATCGGCGACGGCGCTTTAACGGGGGGCATGGCCCTGGAGGCCCTCAATTATGCCGGGCATATTAAAACGAATATACTCGTCGTTTTAAACGATAATGAGATGTCCATCAGCAGGAATGTGGGCGGCCTGCCTTCATACCTGGCCAGAATCAGAACCGATCCCAAATATTTTCGTTTAAAAGAAGACTTCGAGCTGATCATGGGACGCATTCCCGCCATTGGAAAATCCGTGGTTCGTTCTGCCGAGCGCATCAAGGATCGGCTCAAGTACCTCATCGTTCCCGGGGTTCTTTTTGAGGAGCTGGGTTTTACCTACCTTGGCCCCATCGATGGGCATAATATTGCCGGCCTGGGGGAGATGCTCAGCCAGGCCAAAGGCCTGAAAGGCCCTGTCCTGCTGCACGTGGTCACGCAAAAGGGAAAGGGTTACTCCTACGCCGAAAAAAAACCGCACCAGTTTCATGGCATCGGGCCATTCGATAAGGAAACAGGCGAAATCTTAAAAAATAACGCCGCCGGCCCGGCACAAAAATCCTACAGCGAGATCTTCGGTTCCACCCTGTTGGAGGAAGCTTCCCGGGATGGTTCCATCACGGCTATTACCGCTGCTATGCCGGCCGGAACAGGCTTGGAAAAATTTTTTGAAAAGTTCCCCAGCAGATCCTTCGATGTGGGCATTGCCGAGCAACATGCCGTTACCATGGCTGCGGGCCTGGCCGTCGAAGGGGCAAAACCTGTCGTGGCGATTTATAGCACCTTTTTGCAGAGAGCCTACGATCAGATTCTCCAGGACGTCTGCATGCAAAAGCTCCCCGTGGTCTTTGCCCTGGACAGGGCCGGCCTGGTGGGTAATGATGGGGAAAGCCACAATGGCCTTTACGATTTTGCTTATCTGAGGTCCATGCCAAACCTGGTGATCATGGCGCCTTCAGGCGGCCCGGAGCTGGCCTCCATGTTAAAAACCGCCCTGTCATTAAATTGTCCGGCGGCTATTCGTTTTCCCCGGGGCAGGTCCACACCCCCCAGTTCCCTGGCGCCCCTTATTTCCCCCGGAAAGGGGGAACTTTTGCGGAAAGGTAAGGACATTCTAATCCTGGCCATCGGTTCGATGGTTGCCCCGGCCCTGGAGGCTAACCGGCTGCTTGCCCAAAAAGGCATTTCCAGCTGCGTGATCAATGCCCGCTTTGTCAAACCCCTGGATCGGGAGCTCATTTGCAGTTGGGCCAGGAAGTGCGGGCAGGTTTTAACCGTGGAGGAACACCTCATTACCGGAGGATTTGGCAGTGCCGTTCTGGAGATGTTGGCGGAAGAACAACTGAGCAAAATTCGCCTCACGCGCCTGGGACTTACGGATCCCTTTACCGGCCAGGGGGGCAGGGAGAGCCTGCTCGGCCTCTACGGGCTGACCGGGGAGGGAATTGCTCTGGAGGCTGAAACAATATTTTTTGGCAGAAGAAGAGGTTTGACGAGCAGGAATGGAGCAAAGAGGTAAAACGAAAAAACGGCTCGATCTGCTTCTGGTAGACAAGGGCCTGGTTTCCACCAGAAGCAGGGCCCGCGGGGAAATTATGGCGGGCAACGTTTTTGTCGATGGGAAAAGGCAGGATAAGGCTGGCCTGCTCTGCTCGGCCGAAGCCCGGGTAGAGCTGCGCACTTCCCCTAACCCTTATGTCAGCAGGGGGGGGATTAAACTGGAAAAAGCCATCGAGGACTTTGGGATAGATCTGCAGGGTAAAACAGTTTTGGATATTGGCGCCTCGACGGGAGGGTTTACTCATTGTTGCCTGGAACATGGGGCAAAACGGGTCTATGCCCTCGATGTAGGTTACGGGCAGTTGGATTGGAGCCTCAGAAACGATGAGCGGGTTATCAGCATGGAGCGCACCAATGCCCGTTATCTAAAAAGGGAAAGCCTTTCCTCGGTTCCCGATCTGGTCACCATCGATGTCTCCTTTATCTCTTTAATATTGGTGTTGCCGGTTGCTGCGGCTTTTCCCGCCAAAGAAATCATCTGTCTGATAAAACCTCAATTTGAGGCAGCTCCGGAGCAGATTGGCAAAAGAGGGGTTATCAGGGATCCGGACGTCCATCATGAAGTTTTAAAAAAAATCATGAGCTTTGCCTCACAGCTTTCCTACAGGATTGCCGGCCTGACCCATTCCCCCATTAAGGGGCCGAAAGGGAACATTGAATATCTGCTCTACCTGACAGATTTTAGCAAAGGGCAGAAAATGGCAGTGGATGAACTCAATGCTAGGGCTTCCGCCGCGGCCCGCCAAGCTTTCCATCACCTGGGATCGGGTAACAAAAAGAAGGAGACGACAGAAAAGCAATGTTAAAGGGTATCGGCATCGTGCCTAATTGGCAAAAAACAAAGGCGCAGGAAGTTATCTATCATTTAAAAAATTTTTTTGCCGAGCATAACATTCCCGTCTTTATTTTGCCTGAGAAACTTCCTCTGCTCAAGCTTCCCTCACCCATCGAGGAATTCAGGTCCTGGCCGGATAAGGTCGGGCTCGTCATCGTCGTGGGAGGCGATGGGACTTTTCTGCGCGTTGCCAGAGAGATGGCTTTTACCGATCTTCCGCTTTTGGGGATCAACCTGGGACATAAGGGCTTCCTTTCCGAAATTGAAGTAGGGGATTTAGATACTTTTCTTCATAAAATTCTTGTGGGAAATTACTCCTTCGGGGAACGAATAATGCTGCAAACCGAAGTCTTTCGCGGAGACGAGGCCGTCTTTTCCTCCATATCCCTGAATGATGCCATTATTTCCCGAGGGCCGTTTTCACGCATAATCAAGCTGGACACCTTTATTAACAACGATTTTCTGGAAAGCTATCCGGGGGATGGGGTGATCATTTCCACGCCCACGGGCTCCACAGGGTATTCCCTTTCGGCCGGAGGCCCTGTCGTCAACCCGGCGTTGAATATTATTCTCGTTACGCCCATCTGCCCGCATCTCCTCTACAAACGCTCTGTTATCGTCAACAGCGACGATGTCATCTCCATCATCGTCGCCACATCCTCGGCAGATATTTACCTGACCATGGATGGCCAGGAAGGCTTCCCTTTGCATTATAAAGATAAAATTATCGTCAAAAAAGCAAGTTGTGCCACCAAGGTTCTTACCTTCCAAAAAAGCAATTTTTATAAGCTGTTGCATGACAAGCTGCTGGATGCTTGAATAATTGCCGCCTGGAGGCAGGATTTACGGTGCTTTTATATTTAAACCTCAATAATTTTGCGCTCATAGATAACCTTTCCCTGGATTTTTTCCCTGGTTTTAATGTTTTAACGGGAGAAACGGGGGCTGGAAAATCGATTATTATCGGGGCACTGGGCCTGATCCTAGGAGAAAGGGCCTCTGCAGAACAAGTGCGGAGCGGATACGAACAGGCCTTTATTGAGGCTGTCTTTTCACCTCCGGAAAATTTTCCGGCTTTTGAGGCCGTGATGGAGGAAAACGGCCTGCTGCCCGCCGAAGAACTCGTCGTCTCCAGGGAAATATCGCTGGGCGGCCGCAACCTTTGCCGCATTAACGGCAGAGTCGTCCCCCTCGTAACCCTAAAAAATTTGGGTGCTTTTCTAGTGGACATGCATGGCCAGCATAACCACCAATCGCTTTTAAAAACCGAGCAGCATCTGGTCCTGCTGGACGAATTCGGCAATGAAGAGCATAAAAGACAGTTAATCCATTACCGGGAAATATTTTCCTGCTGGAAAACGGCCCGGAAAAAGTTGTCTGCCCTGGGAAAGGATTCTGATGAAAGAGCGAATAAATTGGAGCTGCTCAGCTATCAATACCGGGAGATCGAGGAAGCATCGCTCAGCGGGCAAGAGGAAAAGAACCTGACCCGGCGGCTGGACATACTGGACAATCTGGAAAGAATGCTCCTCACCGTGCATCAGGCTTACTCGGATATTTACTCGGGGGAGGGCGGCCTTCCTTCCATCACCGATAGGTTGAATAGATTGATCGATGAATTTTCCTCGCTGCAAAAAATTGATCCATCCCTGGAAAATTTCGTAAACCTGCTGAATGAAGCCTCGGCAAACCTCTCCGAATTGGGCCATGATCTTTATAATTACCGGGGCACCCTTTCCTATTCTCCGGAAGAAAGGGCGGATATAGAAAAACGCCTGGAAGTTTATCGCCGGCTGAAAAGAAAATACAAGGCCACCGTAGAGGAAATTAATTCCTTTGCCGTAGAGTGCCGGGAAGAAATCGAAGCCCTGAAAGCTGGGGAGGAAGAAGCGTTATCCCTGGAAAAAGAATGCGGTACGCTGAAGGGGCAGGCCCGGGAAGCTGCCGAAAAACTTTTTGAGCTTAGAAAAGCCACAGCCGCCGGGTTGAAAGTGCAGGTGGAAAACGTCCTTGGGGATCTAGGGATCAAGGGGGGAGTATTTTGTGTTTCCTTTAAAACCCGGGATATTTTGGCGTCCTCCGGCGCCGAGGAGGCCGAATTTCTTTTCTCTGCCAACCCCGGCGAAGATCCCAAACCTCTGACCAAAATAATCTCCGCCGGCGAAATGGCCCGGGTGATGCTGGCCCTCAAGAGCATTCTGGCCGAGCAGGATCGCATCTCCACCCTGGTTTTTGACGAGATCGACAGCGGTATTGGCGGTCAGACGATACAGCGGGTCGCTCAAAAGATGGCCGAGCTCAGCCGCAGGCATCAGATCATTTGTGTAACCCATAGCCCCCACCTGGCCGGCCGGGCCGATCACCAATATTATCTTTTTAAGGAAGTGCAGAAAGGCCGTTCCGCCACCCGGGTGAAACGCCTGCAGGGCGAAGAGAGGCTGCGGGAAATCGCCCGCATGCTGGATGGCAGCAATAGCGCCATCACGAGGGAACATGCCAGGGAGCTGTTGCAAGGAAATATCATCCCCGAATAGTTTTAATTTTTTTTTCCAATTTTAGCTCTTTTTTTTAAAAAATAGAGCTTTATTTTTTTATGACAGATAAAACCTGCGCATTATGTAAACCTTACAGGCATAAAAAAATCTCCTTGAGGCAAATTTAAAATTACTGCATTCAAAAAATTTGCTGAGCAAAAGGAGGTTTTTTCTCATCATGGAAAATGGTGGTAATAATAAAATAAAATCCTTTGTAGCCATTGCCTGCTTGTTCTTATTCCTATTCTTTGTTTTTCTTCCCTATGAAGTAAAGATGCATTTTGATGATCATATCAGCATCTTCGAAGGCCAGGAACATTCCCTGCAAGTACGTTTTCCCTTCGATCTCTATATCAAGGCCGATAAAGAAGGTATTTTACACATCAATGGCAACCCCATCACCTCCAGCGCCCTGAACCGCTTTAATTATCATAACGATATTTCCCTTCTGGGAATAGCACAGGGCGATGTAACGCTGGAGATCAGCCTCTTTCAGGGGCTGATAACGCTCAAGCAGCTTACCGTCAATGTTCTGCCGGGGATGGAGGTGATGGCCGGCGGGCATTCCATCGGCATTAAGCTCCATGAAGAAGGAATTATCGTGGCCGGTTATTATTATTTGCCAAAAGAACAGGAATCATTTTC
>CAZAQM010000025.1:0-5259 GCA_964487385.1 uncultured Dethiobacter sp. | reverse complement strand
GCAGAAAGCGGGATTGAAATAGGCGATATCTTATTGAAGGTAAATGATATCAGCCTGCGGGATATAGATCGGGCGGCGGAGGTAATAAAAAGGGAATCGGGCAAAGGCTCTTTAACCTTTTTATTGAACAGAAAGGGGGATATTTTCCAGTCTACAGTCATACCATATTTCTGCCAGAAGGAGCAGGACTTTCGCATCGGCCTCTATATTCGCGATAATGCTGCCGGCGTGGGAACGCTGACATTTTATGAGCCCCACAGCAATTATTATGGAGCACTTGGCCACGTCATCACGGATCTTGACACAAATACTGCATTGGAAATCAATGAGGGTCTTATCGTCCGGGCCGATGTCATCGACATTAAAGCAGCACAGAGGGGCCAGCCGGGAGAAAAAGCGGGCATTTTCCGGGAGGGAAAGGATATTGTCGGAAGCATAGAAAAAAATACTTCTTTCGGCATTTACGGCAAACTGAGGAATATCTCTGATCACACCACGCCCTATCCGCATCCCCTTCCCCTTGCTCTCACCTTTGAGGTGGAGGCGGGCCCGGCTGAATTGCTTACCGTAATCGAAGGCAATAAAATACAAAGTTTTAAAATACAGATCGAAAAAACGACCAATCAAAACAGGCCGGGCGACAAAGGAATGGTTATCAGGGTAGTCGACGAGGATTTGCTGCGGGTAACCGGCGGGATAGTCCAGGGCATGAGCGGCAGTCCCATCATCCAAAATGGCCGGCTTGCGGGGGCTGTGACGCATGTTTTTGTCAATGACCCCACGAGAGGTTACGCCATATATGCCGAATGGATGGCAAGAGAATGCGAAATACTACCAGTATTTAAATGATATTTCAAAATATCGTTTATTATATTTAATAAAGAAAAAAAATATAGAATATTTTTCAATTAAAAGAAGGAATGGACTTTTCTATGTCGAATTATTCTATAGGTAAAAATTACTAAGGGAGGATCAGCTATGTTAAAAGTTTTAATTGCGGACGACAATAAGGATTTTAATGACCTTTTGTCCGAGTTTCTAGAGAAAGAGGAGGATCTGGAGGTTGTAGGCAATGCCTATAATGGCAAGGAAGCACTAGAGATCGTTAAAGAAAACAAAGTAGACATCATACTTTTAGATATTATTATGCCGCATTTGGATGGAATAGGTGTTTTGGAAGAGCTGAACGATATGGATCTCCATCCACAGCCCAAGGTGATCATGCTCACTGCTTTCGGGCATGAAAATATTACCCGCCGCGCAGTGGAACTTGGCGCAGCCTACTATATCCTCAAACCTTTCAATTTGGAGATTTTGGCCGAAAGAATACGCCAGCTGGGCCAGGAAAATGTTACCCCTTCGAAAATGGCACTGACCCCACCGATGAAAACAGTTAATGCCAAAAATGATAAAGATCATTATATCGAAGAAATTACGGATATTATTCACGAAATCGGTATTCCGGCACATATCAAAGGTTATCTTTACCTTCGGGATGCCATTTCGATGGTTGCCGAAGAGATAGAACTGCTGGGTTCGATTACAAAAATTCTTTATCCGCGCATTGCCCATAAATTTGAGACCACTCCCAGCCGCGTGGAGAGAGCCATCCGCCATGCCATCGAGGTGGCCTGGTCAAGGAATAATATAGAAACGATTAAAAAATTTTTTGGCTATACGATAAATACCGAAAAAGGTAAACCGACCAATTCAGAATTCATTGCTCTCGTTGCCGATAAGATACGTCTTAAAAACGGGAAATATGACTATAAAGCACTTTAAAAATAACGGTAGAAAAACGATTAAAATGACTTGTCAGAGCACCTCGAAATAAGGTGCTCTTTTCTATTATACCGGATTTACTTATAAAGGGGCTCAGTAACATCCATACTATAGTTATGAAAAGGATACCTTTTATCAAGGGCATCGTTAAAAAAGATCTTAAAACCAAGGCGTTGTGCAAGAGGTTAAACCCGGGGGATATCGCCCTCATTGCTCATGCGGATCTGGATGAAATTGCCGCTCAGGAATTGGTGGAAAGAGGGGTAAAGGCGGTTATCAATGCCTGCAACATTTTCAGCGGGGATTATCCCGCCCAGGGGACAAAAATACTGCTGGAAGAAGGCGTTTTTATTCTCGACAAAGTCGGGGAAAATATTTTTTCCCTGCTGGATGAAGGGGAAAACATTGCCATCATCGGCAATACAATTTTTTTGCAAAACAAGAAAGTTGCTCAGGGCAGGATAATGAAAAAAGAAATTTTTTCCACCCATATGCTTCGCGCTGAAGAAAACCTCAATCATAAACTGGACTATTTTGTGCAGAACACCTTACGCTATGCCCGCAGGGAAAAAAAACTTATTCTGGATAAATTGGCCATTCCCAAGCTAAAAATACAGATCGAGGGAAAACATGTGCTGATCGTCGTGCGCGGCAAAAATTATAAAAAAGATTTGCGCGCCATCTCTTCCTATATCAAGGAAGTCAGGCCGGTCCTCATCGGGGTGGATGGCGGAGCGGACGCCCTAAGGGAGATCGGCTTTAACAGCCATATCATCATCGGCGATATGGACAGCGTGGAGGATACAACTCTGGGCAAAGCGGGGGAGATCATCGTTCACGCCTACCCCAGCGGCAAGGCGCCGGGGATGGCACGCATAAAGCATCTGGGCCTCAGGGCCAAGGTTATCGCTGCCCCCGGGACCAGCGAAGATCTGGCCTTCCTGCTGGCCTATGAGCAAAAGGCAGCGCTCATCGTGGCCGTCGGTTCCCATTCCAACATGTTGGATTTTTTGGAAAAAGGGAGGAAGGGCATGGCCTCCACATTCCTCGTGCGCCTGAAGATTGGAGCAAAGCTCGTCGATGCCAAAGGCCTGGCCCATCTTTACCGGGGGAATCTAAGGTGGCAATCTTTTTCTGTCCTTTTGGCGGCAGCCCTCTTTCCCCTGGTGGTACTCACGGCACTGTCACCCCTCGTCCGCCATTTTTTATATCTTTTTTTTTGGAAGATGAAACTTCTTTGATTTAAAGGAGATACTACCAATGGATCGCCAAAACCATCTCATATCGCTGGCTGCAGTTTTTTTATCCTTGGGCATCGGCATCCTCATCGGTGCTTCCATGGGAGTTAACGCCCTCGTCCTAAACCAAATTTCCGTTATCGAACAGCTGCAGGACGATATCCAATATTTTAAGGATGAAACGAAGCTCTATGTTGAGGAAGTCAGCCGCTTAAACCTGGCTATCAACAGTTGGCAGGCCCTGGAAGAGGATTATTTTAACCCCTGTTTTATTAAAGACAAACTTGCCGGATATACGGTAAAAGTGTTTTGCCAGGGCAGCTTTCCCGGCAAATTGAGGGAGTTTCTGGAAATCGCCGGCTGCCATTACCAGGTCTTTTTATTCAGGGAAAACATTGACTGGGAGGATGTCCTCCCGTCAGGTAATACTGCAGGCGAAGATCCTGCCTTTTTTATGACCGACCTGATTTTAGAAAAACCTGGGATGACTGATTTGGAAGAAACCTTGCCCGTTAGTATAAGAGAAAAAAATATTTTAACCTTGTATGAAAATGATCCTTCTTTTTTTCCAGGAGAAGGGGAGGAATCTGCAGATGAAAAACTCCTTTTTGCCGTGGGAGTTTTGGATCCTTTCCTGGCGGGGGCCATCGAAAACCATTCCTTCGAACATCGGCGCTTTTTTCCCATCTCCGCCGACTCCCTGCAGAATGGCCAGTACGGAATCGACAGTCTGCCGGCCAGAATAAAGCTTTTGGAATCAATACAGGAGATAGACATTTACCCTGACAAATAATTAGTTAAAGCCTATTTTCCTGAAAGTTTTACCCAGTAAGAAAAAGTGCTAAAGGTGAGCAAATGTTTGTATCGGCTATCGTGCCGGCCTACAACGAGGAAGGATGGGTGGGGGAGACCGTGGCTGCACTGCTGGGCATCTCCGAGATCGGCGAAGTAATCGTCAGCGATGACGGTTCGAAGGATAAAACATCCTTCGAGGCTTGGGAAGCAGGGGCCATCGTTTGCCGCAGCAGCGCTAACAGGGGGAAATCGCAGGCACTGCGGGAAGGGGTGCGGATCGCCAGGGGGGAGATCCTTGCTTTTGTCGATGCGGATCTGAAGGAAACTGCTGCGGGCATTAAAGGGCTGATCCATGCCGTCCTGGCAGATGAAACCGATATGGCCATCGCCGCCTTCAGTTCGGGCAGGCCGGCGGGCCTGGGCCTCACCAGATCCCTGGCCTATTGGGGAATCCGCTGCTTTACGGGCAGGGAAATGCTTTGCCCCCTCTCCGGACAGCGGGTTCTTCGGCGCGACCTGTGGAATCGGTTAAATTTTCAGGGCCAGGGCTTTGCCGCTGAGGTGGAACTAACCATCGAATGCCTTCAAAACGGTTTCCGGACCAAGGAGATACCGATCCGCATGTCCCACCGCAGCGGGGGAAATGATCTTGGCTCTTTCCTCCACCGGGGAAAACAATTTGTGGAGATCTTCCGTCTGCTCAGCACGAAAGCAAGACGATCGGCTGTTCAAAAGGAGGTAAAATGATTAACCCGTTAAATGCCTTTACGGCAACTTTGCTTCCGCTGCTGCTCACCCGGTCAGGCCTGCCCTTTTTTATCAATTGGCAGGCAGGGAAAAAACTGCCGGTCCTAAATTTTGAAGGAAGGAAAATCGCCACAGCGGGGGGGGCCGTTCTCTTTCTTTCCCTGCTGCTTTGTTATCCCTTTTTTGTTTTTCTGCCGCTGTCTATGGAATTTCCCTGGAGGTTATTATTTTTTTATCTTTTTGGAGTTGCCCTGTTAGGGGCCATAGATGATCTTTGGGGCGAGGATCAATGCAAGGGGTTGAGGGGGCATCTCCGCAAATTTTGCCGGGGTGAGGGAATTTCCACGGGCATCTATAAGGCTGCCGGCGGATTGCTGCTGGGCCTCTTCGTCTCCTCCAGGGCCACCGGGGGAAATTGGGCAGACTGGCTGATGGGCGCTTTATATCTGGCGCTGCTCTCTAATTTCTTTAACCTGTTGGATACCCGGCCGGGCCGGGCGGTGAAAGCATTCCTTTTGTTTTCCTGGCCCATAATTTTTTACCATAATTTCACGTGGCTGCTAATGCCCATCTGGGGAGCCCTAACCGTCTACCTTCCCTGGGAGCTGGACAGAAAAATCATGTTGGGGGATACGGGGGCCTACCTGCTGGGGGGGATTTTAGGTTTTTCCAGCCTTTTCATTTTGCCCGGCCGGGC
>CAZAQM010000024.1:0-16864 GCA_964487385.1 uncultured Dethiobacter sp. | reverse complement strand
AGTTTCATCGATTATATCGCCGAGGAGAGGCTGCGCTATGTGGCCGCCAAAGCCTCGGAAACCCTGGGCCTTATGACAAAATATAAATACGCCCTGGAACTGGATGCGGAGGCGGGCTTCATCATTAGGGATAACGCCAACGGCGGCGTGCATAGGATGGTCACCTCCCTCTCCGGCGGGGAAACGTTTCTCACCTCTCTGGCCTTGGCCCTGGCCCTTTCCGAACAGATCCAGCTAAAAGGCCAAAGCCCCCTGGAATTCTTTTTCCTCGACGAGGGGTTTGGCACCCTGGACAGCGAGCTGCTCGATATGGTTATGGACTCCCTGGAGCGCCTGAGCAGCAGGGAGCGGGTCATCGGGCTGATCAGCCATGTGCCCGAGCTGCGCAACCGGCTGGCGCGCCGCCTCATCGTCGAGCCGCCTTCTCTTCTGGGAAGCGGCAGCAGGGTGAGCATGGAAAAAGGATAACCTTTTACCGTCCGTATGCGGAAGGAGGCCTTTGTTTACCCAAAAATTTCACGTATTAGCACATGGCGATGAACAAAAGCCCTGCCATTCCAAACGCAGTGAGGTGGGACCGACTAGATCCTTTTTCCCTTTATCAAAGCGGAAATTTCCTTAAAGCCCGGCCGGTGAGCCCCAACGCAAAGTTCAAAGAGCGTTGCCTCACAGGTGGTGACGACAACCCCGGCCTGGGCCAGGCGCCTGAGGGCATATTTTTTATCATCCTCATAGCGGGAGGAAACGCAATCTGCCGGCAGGAAAACAGCATACCCTGCCTCCAACAGATCCAAAGCAGTTTGCAGCACACATACGTGTGCCTCGATGCCGGCCAGGATGATGGTTTTCCCTTCCTCCCGGGCCAAGGCCTCCACAAAGGCCTGTTCCCCCATGGCACTGAAACAGGTCTTTTCGATAGGATTGTAGCGGCCCAGGGTTTCATGGATGGGGGAAATGGTGGGGCCCAAACCCCTGGTGTACTGTTGGGTCACTAATCTGGGCAGGCCCATTATTTCACAGCCCTTAATCAGTTTTATGGCCGATGCCGCCAGCTCCTCCCCGTTTTTCATGGCCGGCATGAGCCGTTCCTGAAAATCGATAAGGATCAGCATGGCTTCCTCTCTCCGGATCTTGATCGCTTCCATCTTTTTCCTCCCCCAAGCTTATGATACAGACAACCATATTATAGATTCCTTTTTGGTGAAATTCCAGCTGTTAAAAACGAAATTTGCTTTTTGTGCCAAGTAGGATATAATAAGGCAGTAAGGCATTCTATCGGCATTTTACGCCGTATATCATAATTAAAATGGGGGTTTGCCGGATGAAGGAATACAACCCGCTTGAGCTAGAGCCCAAATGGCAGGAATACTGGGAAAAGAACGATTTTCACCTTACGGGGAAGGACCCCCGGAAGCAAAAATACTACGTCCTGGAGATGTTCCCTTACCCTTCGGGGAAACTGCATATGGGGCATATGAGGGTATATTCCATCGGCGATGTGCTGGCCCGCTTTTTGAAGATGAAGGGTTTCAATGTGCTGCACCCCATGGGCTGGGATGCCTTTGGATTGCCGGCAGAAAATGCCGCCAGGCAGCGGGGCGCCGACCCGGCCCAATGGACTGCCTCCAATATTGCAGCCATGAAAGAGCAGCAGAAGGCTTTGGGACTGAGCTACGATTGGGGGAGGGAGGTAACGACCTGCCTGCCGGAATATTATCGCTGGAACCAGTGGCTCTTCCTCCTCTTCTATCAGCATGGACTGGCCTACAAGAAAAAATCTCCTGTCAACTGGTGCCCCTCTTGTGAGACGGTCCTGGCCAATGAACAGGTGGTCAACGGCGGGTGCTGGCGTTGTGGCAGCGAGGTTTCCCCCCGGGAGTTGGAGCAGTGGTTTTTAAAGATCACCGATTATGCCGATCGCCTGCTGGAGGATATCAGCCTGCTGGAGGGGTGGCCTCACAGGGTCAAAATTATGCAGGAAAACTGGATTGGCCGCAGCTATGGAACGGATATCACCTTTAAGGTTAAGGATACAGGAGAGGACCTGACGGTTTTTACTACCCGTCCGGACACCCTTTTTGGGGTGACCTATATGGTGCTGGCGCCGGAGCACCCTTTGGTGGAAAAGCTCATTGCCGGCCAGCCGCAGGAAAAGCAGATCCGCCAATTTATCCAGGAGATGAAACGGGAAAGCGAGCTGACGAGGACCTCCGCCGAGACGGAAAAAGTTGGGCTTTTCACCGGCGGGACAGCCATCAACCCCATCAATGGGGAAGAGTTTCCCATCCTGGTGGGCAATTACGTGCTGATGAGCTATGGCACCGGGGCGGTCATGGGCGTGCCGGCCCACGACCAGCGGGATTTCCTCCTGGCCCGGCGCTATGATATCCCCATACGGGTCGTGGTCAACTCGCCGGATAAAGATTTGACGGCCAGCCCGCTGACGGAAGCCTACGAAGAATCCGGCCCCCTGGTCAATTCCGGGCAGTTTAACGGCATGGATAACGTCGAGGCCGGAAAGGCCATTACCGAGTGGCTGCAGGAAAGGGGGAGGGGCGGCTACCGGGTCCGCTACCGCCTGCGTGACTGGCTCATCTCCAGACAGCGCTACTGGGGGACGCCCATACCCATTATCTACTGTCCCCAGTGCGGAACCCTGCCTGTTCCCGAAGGGGATCTGCCCGTTTTGCTGCCGCTGGGCATCGATCTTGCGGAATCGCAGCAGTCTCCCCTGGTCGGGCATCGGGAGTTTTATGAAACCACCTGCCCCAGGTGCGGGGGCAAAGCCCGCCGGGAGACCGATACCATGGATACATTTTTCTGTTCCTCCTGGTATTATATGCGCTATGCCGATCCCCACAATGATCGCCGGCCTTTTAACAAGGAAAAGGTGGACTACTGGCTGCCGGTGGATCAATATATCGGCGGGATCGAGCACGCCGTGCTGCACCTGCTCTATTCCCGCTTCTTTACCAAATTTTTGCAGGACCGTGGTCTCGTCAATGCCACGGAACCCTTCCAGCGCCTGCTGGCCCAGGGGATGGTCTATAAGGATGGGGCCAAAATGTCCAAGTCCAAAGGGAACGTGGTCAGCCCGGACGAAATTATTCAGCGCTATGGCGCCGACACGGGCCGGCTCTTCATTCTCTTTGCCTCCCCCCCGGAAAAGGATCTGGACTGGAACGATCAGGGCGTGGAGGGCTGTCACCGTTTCCTGCGCCGGGTCTGGAGGCTCTTCCAGCAAAATATGCACCTTTTTACTGCAGCGAAGCCGGGCAGCAAGCCGGCCGGGGGCGTCTACTCCGGTTTGGGCGCCGAAGGGGTAAAGCTGCAGCGGGTCCTGCATGAAACGATAAAAAGGGTCACGGCCGATATTGAGGAACGTTTTAATTTTAATACGGCCATCAGCGCCATTATGGAACTGGTTAATGCCTTCTTTGCCTATTTTAACGAGGTTGGGGAACAGGGCAACAATAGCGATCTGCCCTTCCTATCGGAGGCCCTGGAAAAGCTGCTCATCGTTCTGGCCCCCTTTGCCCCGCATATCACCGAAGAGCTCTGGCAACTTTGCGGGCAAGGGGAGAGCGTTCATCTGCAGCCGTGGCCGGGTTTCAATCCTGACTTTCTGCTGGTTGACGAGGTAGAGGTTGTTTTCCAGGTAAACGGCAAAGTGAGGGGCCGTCTCCTGGTTCCTGCAGACTCCTCCGCAGACGAGCTGCTGGAAATTGCCAGGGAGCACGAAAGGGTCCGCCCTTATCTGGAGGGAAAGACGATCGTGAAGGCGATCACTGTTCCCGGGAAGCTGGTCAATATCGTCGTGCGGTAATCGCCGTGGCTGCAAAAAATACTTTATAGAAATAATGTTATGAAAATAATGAAAAACCCCTTGACGAAGCGGTAAATATCAGTATAATTACAACTGATAGTCCCGCTTGTAAAAATAACCAATATGGGGCTAGCATCAACTTTGATAAGGGCAAACCATCCGGAAGGATGGGGCGCAAAGTCTGGAATCTATGGTTTCTGCCAGGAAACATGATGGTCCGACTGCCGAAGTTATTTCACGGCAGTCTTTTTATATAATAAACCGGAGGTGGTAATGATAAAATGAATTTAAAAAGGCTGACTAAGTCCAAATATCTTCTGCGCACTTTTTTGATAGCTGCTTTGGGCGGGGCCATTATCGGGCTGGTCATCATCTTTTTTTCCCAGGGGGCGGCTTGTACTATGACTATTACGACCGTGGCGGCCGGCCTCCTTGGTGTGATAATCAGCTCCATGAATTACAGGAAGTTTGTCATGCCCATGCGGGCAATCATCGGCGATCTGGAATTAGTAATGAATAAGAGCAATATCAAGGATGTCAGGCTCGAGACCATCGAAGATATCAGAGAGGGTTTTTTTGGAATGCTCGGTGGCTTGGCGGACAAAATCGAGGATAGAACCGTGCGCCTGACCACATCAATTAACCAGCTTTCGGCCGGTTCCCAGGAGACGGCGGCCGGCGCCAATGAAATCGCCCTAACCTCTTCACAATTGGCTTCCACAGTCCAACAAACAGCACAAAATGCCGGGGTTATTCATGAAAAAACCGATGCAGCAGCATTGGAGGCGAAAAAGGGATGGAACGATCTGCAAAAAGTGGGCCGGCAAATGGAAACGATCAGCGATTCCGCCCATAGCATGGATGAAGTAATCAGCAGCCTGGGCAGCTCCTCGGATAAAATCAGCGTCATCGTGGAAACTATTACCAACATTGCCAACCAAACAAATTTATTGGCCTTAAACGCCGCCATCGAAGCAGCCAGGGCCGGCGATCAGGGACGGGGGTTTGCTGTGGTGGCAGAAGAGGTGCGCAAGCTGGCGGAGGAATCTGCCGAAGCCACCCAGGAAGTTAAAGAGCTAATCACCAATATCCAGGACCAATCGGAGAACGCATTAAAAACAGCAAAAGTGGTGGCCGGCGAAGTACAGCAAGGCGTTGATATAGTTACGGATGTCAACCATGTTTTTGAACAGATTCTCCGCAATATAGAAGGGCTGGCTGGCCAGGCCGACGAAATTGCTTCGGGAACAGAACTGATTTCATCCTCCATCCAGGAGGTGGCGGCCATAACAGAAGAGGCTACGGCACATACGGAGGAGATAGCATCTTCCTCCCGGGCCATTGCCGAGATGGTTTTAGAACTGGAACAAATGGCCGTCGGCCTCAAACAGTTCAAGCTAGAGACTGGCCCGAAGAAGGCTGAAGGGGCAGCGATATAGGTAAAAGGCAAAAATAAACCCGGCCAGAAGAGTGATCTTCTTTCTCAGGGGCATCTGTCTCCAGTAAACCTCATAAAAAAGCTGGGCATTTTCCCGCCAGTTTATCTCCGGGCGTTCAAAACGGAGCCTATTGCCATCCCGCCGCAGAAGGATGGCCTTTTCATTTTCAGTGTCGTTTTCTTTTTTCCCCTCATAATCCGCCCAGATATGCGAGGGGGAGATGTAGGGTTGGTAAGGGATAGCCAGTGCCTCCAGGGTGGAAGCCAGGATAATGAAACGGGTTTTGCAATCCCCGGTGCCCTTTTCCATAGCCTCCTTAGCAGTGGGAAAATACCAGGGAAGGTTATAGTTTAACCAGTCATAGCGATAGGAAATTTCTTGTAAAATGAATTTTTCCACCAAAGCAGGATCCTCCCTGTCAGGGAGAAGGGAAATTAATTTTTCTACCGCCTGCGGATTGGTCGGAGGTTTGAAAAGCCTGTATATGCTGGCCGATAGATCCGCCGGGCGGGGGTAAAGAACCAGCAGCGTCCACAACAGGATAAAGATAAATATACCAAGATGTTTTTTCCAGCGGGGCATTTTTACCCTCCCGGGATTTGTTTGTTTCCGGCGCCATCCTCTTTAATTCGCTATAAATTCCTGCCAGCCTCTTTTTACCGGATAGGCCAGGTTATTTCTTTATGGGGGTATTCTGTTCGATTTATCATTTTTCTTACAATAATCTTTTTGCGAAATTTTTTCCTCAAAAGGAAAACAGCGGCGGCTCGTCGAAAAAGTAAAGTACCGCCTGATGTGGGGCGAGGGCTTCCGGCTGCGGCAAAGAAGCCTATCTATTATTTTATCCGGCGGCTGTAAAATAAAAACTATCGAAGGGTGCAAGGTTTTGCTGAAACTTACACCAAAAGAACAAAAATTGGTTCTTTTGCTCGGTTGCCTTTTGGTTCTCGGGATTGGGCTGAGATTCTTTTTGCCCGAGCAGAAATCGTTGCAGATCAGCAAAGAGGCCGGAGAGGAAGAAATGTTTCACCTTTCCGGGGCGCAGGGGGCGCCTGCCGGGGAGGCAGCAGATGTTAATCTTCCTGTCGATAAAAAGATGATTGAAGTACATATTGCCGGCGCTGTTGCCGGGCCAGGCGTTTATCTGCTGGAGGAAGGGGCAAGAGTCTATCAGGCAATGGAAAAAGCGGGCGGCGCCTTGGGGGAAGCCGATCTGGAACGGATCAATCTTGCCCAGCCCCTTTATGACGGGCAACAGGTCATCGTCCCCCGAAAGCTGCAGGAAGGTTGGCCTGCCGGTGAGGCAGGGCCTCTGCCCCAGGATGGGAAGATAAACATTAATATGGCCGACCAGTCCCTGTTGGAGACCCTTCCGGGAATCGGCTCGGTCAAAGCCCAGAGCATCGTCAAATACCGGCAGGAAAATGGCTATTTTTCCAGCATCGAGGACCTTGCCAAGGTAAACGGCATAGGCAAAAAAACCCTGGAAAATATTAGCGATCTAATCTCCATTTATTAATTTATGCGGAAGCAGCGGGTCTGTTTTTTTGTTTGTCCATTTGTTAAAGGAATTTATTCCTTCTTTGAAGTACATAATTAAATATGGCTAAAGAAAAGGGGGCTGCAGCTAAATTCCCATGAAAATAAATAAAATATGGATCTATATTCTTTCATTTTTTTTTCTGATCGCTGCTATCTGGCTGGCGGGCCAGTATGCAAATTGGTTATGGTTTTATAATCTTGGTTATGAAAAAGTTTTTTTAAAGATTCTTTTTTCCAGCTGGGGTGTTCGCCTGGCAGCATGGTTGCTCTTTTTTCTTTTCCTTTATGTTAACCTGTTCTTTACGGGAAAAACCCTGCTGGCTTCACCCGGATTTGGGTTTGGGGAGCGAATTGAGGGGAGCATCCTGGGAAGGTTTTTTACCCCGGGAAAAATAACGCTTTTTTTCCTGTTGGCCAGTTTGGCTATCTCCTTCTTTTTTTCGGCACCCGCTGATAATATGTGGATGCCGGTTCAGCAATTTATCCACGGGGCAGCATTTGGGATTAAAGAACCCATTTTTCAAAAGGACCTCTCCTTTTACATTTTCCAACTTCCCTTATGGCGTTTGCTTTACACTTATTTACAGACGATAGTGATCTCTACCCTCATTCTTGCCGGCATTATTTATTATCTTTCCAGCCCTACCGTTCAAGTGGGCAGAAGAATATCCCTCGTCCCGCAAAAAGGGCAGGGGCACCTTTCCTTCCTGTTGGCACTGGCTTTTCTTTTGAAAGCAGGGGACTATCTGCTCAGGATGTACGAGCTCATGCTTTCCCCCGGAGGGGTGACCTTTGGCCCGGGTTATACGGATATTAATGCCAATCTGCCGGCTTTGTGGATACTTTTGTTTTTAACGATAGCCATCGTCGGGTTGCTCATTTTTAACATTTTCCGCCGGCAATCCCGGCTGATCTATATCAGCATCGGCCTGCTAATTGGCGCGTCCCTGCTGGTGGGCAGCATTTATCCCGGGCTGGTGCAGCAGTTTCAGGTCAGTCCCAATGAGCTTGCCTTGGAGCGCCCCTTCCTGGCGTACAATATTGACCTGACGCGCAAGGCCTTTGGACTGGACAATATTTCCAAAGAAGTCTACCCTGCCCGGGCGGAACTAGATTGGGGCGGCCTGGACAAGAACAAGGGAACGCTGGACAATGTGCGTCTTTGGGATTATCGTCCTTTGCGCCAGACATACAACCAGCTGCAGGGTATCAAGCCCTATTATGAGTTTGTGGATGTGGATACCGATCGCTACGATATTGGCGGGGAACGCAGACAAGTCATGCTCTCCGCCAGGGAGCTGAATCAGGACAAACTGGCCTCTCAGGCGCAGACCTGGGTCAATTTGCGCCTGCAGTACACCCATGGGTACGGCATGACCATGAGTCCGGTGGCCAGGGTTACATCCCAAGGCCTGCCCGTTTTTACAGTGCAGGATATTCCGCCGGTGCTCTCCGGGGGGCTGGAGCTGAAACGGCCGGAAATTTATTATGGGGAGATCAGCAATGATTATGCCGTCGTCAATACGAGGACGCCGGAATTCAGTTATCCTGTCGGCGATAATAATGCCTTTACCCATTACGAGGGCAGCGGCGGAGTGCCGCTGAACAGCTTTGGCAGACGGCTTCTCTATGCTCTTAAGTTTTCCGATTATAATCTAATCCTTTCCAAGGAAATTACGCCGCAAAGCCGCATCATGTTCAATCGGCGCATCCTGCCCCGGGTCAGGGCGCTGGCGCCTTTTCTGCGCTATGACGGTGATCCGTACCTGGTCCTTTCCGAAGGCCGCCTGTTTTGGATCCTGGATGCCTATACGATTGCCGATACTTTTCCCTATTCTCAGCCTTATGAGGGGATAAATTATATCCGCAATTCCGTCAAGGTGATCATCGATGCCTATGAGGGGGATGTGGATTTTTATCTGATCGATCCCGGCGATCCCCTGGTCCTGACCTACTCCCGCATTTTTCCGGGCTTGTTTAAGGGCATGGAGGAAATGCCGGCGGATCTTGCTGGACATCTGCGTTACCCCGAGGCCCTTCTCAGCATACAGGCCAGGGTTTTTGCCACCTATCATATGACTGATCCCACTGTCTTTTATAACCGGGAGGATCTTTGGCAGATTCCCAACGAAAAATACGCCGATGCTGTGCAGTTGATGGAGCCATACTATTCCATCCTGCAGCTACCCGGGGAGGATGAGCCGGAGTTTCTTCTCGTCCTGCCTTTCACTCCGGCCAGTAGGGATAATATGATTGCCTGGCTGGCCGGCCGATCGGACGGGGATCATTACGGTGAACTTCTGGTCTACCTCTTTCCCAAGGAGAAGGTCGTCTTTGGGCCGATGCAGATAGAGACGCGCATCGATCAGGATACACTTATTTCAGAGCAGTTAAGCCTTTGGGATCAGAGGGGCTCACATGTTCTGCGGGGCAACCTGCTCGTCCTGCCGGTGGATGATTCCATTCTGTATGTGGAGCCGGTTTTTCTCCAGGCGGAACAGAGCGAACTTCCGGAACTGGCCCGGGTGATCGTTGGTTTCCAGGAGACGGTCGTCATGGAACCAACCCTGGGCGAGGCTCTCGTCTCTATTTTTGGCCAAAAGGGGGAAGCCCTTCCTGGTGAAACGGCAGAAGAGATCGGGGAGCCTGCCGGTGTGGAAGATGATCCAACCGGTACCATGGAGCCGGCGGAGCCTGTGGAACCGGATGAAAGACCGGAAACACTCCCCGCAGTTGCGGATCTGGCCAGGCAGGCCCAGGAACTTTTCCTGCAAGCCCAGGAAAGCCAGGGCCGGGGGGACTGGGCCAGTTATGGCCGCTTCTTGGCGGAGCTGGAGAAGGTATTGGCAGAGCTCGTTAGAGTTAGCAGCAGCAATCGCTGATAGATAAAGTTTTTGCCTAAAATTTTCGCTCTACTAAAACCAGCAGGTTTTGTAAACACCGGCTGGTTTTTTAATTGTTTTACGGTGATAATTTCTGCTGGGGATTTGATGTTTTAGCGGGGTTGCAAGGGTATAGAAATAAAATGCAAAAAATGTTATAATTATTTATTGAAGATAACCGCTTTAGTTTAAATAATCGGTTATTTGGGGTGGAGTGTTAAGAATTGGCAGCCAGGATGAATGTTAATAGAGACCGGCTTTGTTTTTTCGTACCGGGCTATTATCTGGAGGGTTTATGAAGGAAGTAATTATCTATACGGATGGTTCCTGCAAGGGCAATCCCGGCCCCGGTGGGTGGGCCGCCCTTTTGTTGTATAAGGATCGGATGAAAGAAATAGCGGGGGCGGAACCCCATACCACCAACCAGAGGATGGAACTGAAGGCGGCTATCGAAGGCTTGAGTTTACTCAAGGAACCTTGCCGGGTGCGGCTCCATTCCGACAGTGCCTATCTGGTCAATGCCTTCCGGCAGCGCTGGCTGGATCGCTGGGAAAAAAATGGCTGGCAAACAAAAAACAAGCAGCCGGTGGGGAACCAGGATCTATGGCGGGAGCTTCTCCGCCTGGCCGGCTGCCACCGGGTGGAATGGGTTAAGGTGAAGGGGCACAGCACCGACACCTACAACAATCGCTGTGACTATCTGGCACAGGAAGCGGCCGCGGGAAACTTGCTTTAGCGGCTGGTAAGCTCATCTTGCAGGGAAAGGGGAAAAGAAATGCGTCCGATTTTATTTGAGATTGGTTCTTGGCCGATCTATTCTTATGGAGCAATGCTCTGCCTGGCTTTCCTCACGGCGATGCTCTGGTCTTTCCGCGAAGCCCCCGCCGAAAAAATTAACCGCGAATGTCTTTATGACCTTTATATCATCGTCATGCTGCTCTCCCTGGTGGGTTCCCGCATTGCCTACGTCCTTCTTAATTGGGATTTTTACCGGGTGGGCCCCTGGTGGAAAGTACTGGCTTTCCGGGAGGGCGGCCTCACTTTTCTGGGCGGCCTGATTCTGGCTGTCCTGGGCGGTATTGTTTATTGCAGCCGTAAGAAAATTCGTTTCCTTAAATATCTCGACTTTCTTGCCCCCTTTATTGCTCTGGGCTATGCTATTACCCGTATCGGCTGTTTTTTGAACGGTTGTTGTTATGGGATTGTTACCTCCAGACCCTGGGGGGTGGTTTTTCCTGCAGTGGACGGTTTCCCCCGGCACCCCACGCAATTATATGCCTGTGCGTCGGGACTGCTCATTTTTATCCTGCTGCGTTTATTTAAGAAAAACAAGTATTATGATGGGTCTGTTTTTACCCTTTTTATGATACTTTACGGGGTTTACCGTTTTATTGTGGAGTTTTACAGGATCAGCGAGCCATCGCTGGGCTTTATGACCCAGGGGCAATTGGCGTCTTTGATTTTAGTTTTTGCCGGTGTTGTCATTTTACTCTGGAAAAAAGGGGAAAAAAGAAAAATAGGGAAGACTAATAAAAAGGGGGCAGGGGAGCTGTAATAGTATTCCTTCATGCACTAATAAATTAGAGGTGAAAGAAACAGATGAACTTGTCTTTTGAGGATGCTGCGGCGGCGCCGAAGGTTGGGTTGGACCTGGGAACTTTTGCCGTTAAAGGAGTATTAGTGGATGGTCAGGAGATACGCAGGGTCTCCATTCCCACGGCGGGAAATCCCGCCCTGGCGGCGAAAAAATGCCTGGAAGCTGTTTTGCAGGATAAAAAGGGCGCTGTTAATTTTGGTTTAACGGGGGCCAATGCACCGCTACTGGCCAAAAATTTAGGCACCAGGCCTTTGCTGGAGATTGAAGCGCTGCAGCGGGGGCTGGCGTTTCTGGGCCTGGAGGCTCAGTCTGTGCTTTCCCTGGGGCATGAAAATATGTACTACTTCGAGTTGGGGCCCGGCGGTGCAGTCACATTTTTTAACCGCAACGGGCAATGCGCTGCCGGTAGCGGGGCTTTTTGGTATCAGCAGGCTACCAGGATGGGCTATGATGATCGCCAGCTGGCCGAAATTGCTTTCGAGGCCGAGGCTCCCGTCAAGATTTCTGGGCGCTGTGCTGTTTTTGCCAAGTCGGATATGACCCATGCCATCAATGAAGGTGCAACACAAAGCGCTGTGTCGGCGGGGATGGCCAAAGCTCTGGCCGATATGGTCCTGTCCGGCGTGGCCCTGAACCGTATTGCCGGTCCGGGGGTGCTCCTTTCCGTGGGCGGGGTCTCCAATAATAAGGCGGTCATGAAATACATAGAAGAGTATTGCCGGGAACGGGGCGTGGAACTTGTCATACCTCCGGATCACGAGTTTATCAGTGCCCTGGGGGCAGCGGCGGAGAGGAAGCAATTTTCTGTGGGTTCGTTGTTGGATCTGGGAGAGTTGTTGGGAGGAGGGCATTATACTGCGGAAAACCCCTTGCCCCCCCTCGAGCCTCGTAGGGTAAAATATATGGCAGAAACCCTGGAAGGGGAAAATTATGATCTGAGCACCGTCTACCTTGGGGTAGACTGTGGTTCTGTTTCCACCAAATGTGTCTTGCTCGACGGGGAAGGGCGTTTCATCGGGGGAATCTATTTTCCCACGGCTGGCCGCCCTGCCCTGCAGGTCATGGAGCTGATGAAAGAGGTGGAAAAGCGCTATGGCGATCTTTTGCTTGGCGCGCCCATCGTGGCCTGCACTACCGGATCGGGGCGTTTTTTATCCCAAAAAATATTAAACGCCGAATATGCCGTGGACGAGATTACCTGCCAGGCCGAAGGGGTTAAGTATCTTTGCGGGGACGCCGGAACGTTGTCCATCATCGAAATTGGCGGTGAGGATTCCAAATTTCTGGAGCTAAAGGATGGCCTGCTTTACGATTACAACATGAACCCGGTCTGCGCTGCCGGAACGGGGACCTTTCTGGAAAACCTGGCCGGTTTGCTGGGGGTGGAGATCAAGGATGAATTTTCCCGTTTGGCTTTTGAGGCAGATTATGCTATCGATCTGGGCGATACCTGTACCCTGCTTTCCCAATCCTCCCTGGTAGCGGCCGCCTCCCAGGGGCTGCCCCTTGCTTCCCAGCTGGCCAGTCTGGCCTATTCTTCCGCCAAAAACTATATCACGAAGACAGTGGAAAGCCGGGCGCTGGAGGGAAGGCTTATCTTCACCGGGGCAACGGCGAAAAACCACGCCCTGGCTGCTGCCTTCGCTGCGGAATGCGGGCGGGAAATTACCGTTCCCCCGCATCCGGAGCTGTCCGGGGCACTGGGAAGCGCCGTCATCTCCCGGGCATTCCACCAGGATGGCGTAAAACCGGATTTTTCCTTCCGCAGCCTGCAAAATTTAAAGGGTTTTACCGTCAGCAAGAGCAAGTGCAGGGCAAAATGTGAGCATGAGCACAACTGCACACTCGACGTGATCAGTTTTATTGATGGCAGCAAGTTTCTTTATGGCGATCGCTGCGGGCGTTACTCGGGCCTGGAGAAAAAGGTTGTGGACAGCAGCATACCCGATTATAAGGTGCTGCGCAACGAGGCTTTTTATGCCGCCGCCGGCGAGCCCCTGCAGGAAGGTTTGCGCGTTGGGCTGGCCCGCAGCGGAATGTTTTTTGATCTCTACCCTTTTTGGGCGGCCTTTTTCCGCCGGCTGGGGGTACAGATCGTCCTCTCCCCCCCTACTTCCACGACCATTTTGGAAAAGGGTAAAAGGGAGCTAAAATCAGAGATGTGCTATCCCCTCGAAGTTTTGGTGGGGCATCATGCCGAGCTGGATGAGATGGACCTGGATTATCTTTTTATTCCCGAAGTGGTGGATATGGAGCTTCTCACCTGGGCCCGGGAGTGGCCCCGGGCTTTTACCTGCTCCCTGCTGCAAACGGCCAAAGGGGTCATCGCTCATTCCCTGCATATCCCGGAAGAAAAGATTCTTTATGCTCAGCTAAATTATCGGGGGGGCCGCAGCAGAATTTTGCACCAGCTGAAACCTGTCGCCCAAAAAATTCTGGGCTCTGCGTTTAGCGAGGAACAATTGAACCAGGCCGTGGAAGAGGGCTATCGCGCCCAGGGGGAGTTTCGCTCAGCGCTCAGAGCCACAAGCGTGCAGATCATGGAGGAACTTGCCGGCTACCGGGACCATGTTTGCACTGTTTTTGTGGGCAGGCCCTATACGATCTACGATGATTTTGTTTCCAAAGGTTCCCTGGATTTTGCCCGGCAAAGGGGGTTGCTGGCCCTGCCCCAGGATTTTCTGCTGGAATACCTGGCGGGATGGTACAGCGGCGAGATCTTCCACCCGGTGCTGGACCGGGATCGGGCTGAATTTGAGGAGCAGCTTAAGCACCTGCTGACGCACATGGATAATATCTACGCCATCCAGCTGCAGAAGATGCTTTCGACGGTTTTCTTTGCTGAATTTCTTAACGAAAGGGCCGGGGAAACAGGGCTTCCGCTGCTGCATATTATTTTCCAGGATCCATTCAAATGCGGGCCCAATGCCATGCTGAGGCATTTCCTGGGAAGCATAACGGGCTACCTGCGCCTTACCCTGGATGAACATACCGCCCCGGCGGGCATGATCACCCGCCTGGAGGCTTTTAAAAATACCTGCCGATCCAAAAAAGTAAAAGACAGGCCGGTTTTCTATTCCGCCCGGACCAGCAGCGTGGAAAACGGGGGGTGGCGCAAAATATTTGTCCCGGATCCCACTCATCACGCCAGGGTGTTCGTGGCCATGTTCAGGAATATGGGCCTCGAGGCAGAACTTCTGCCGCGGAGCAAAGATCGGGATCTGGGGCACGCCAAGCGTTTTGTGAACGGCAATGAATGCCTTCCCCTCATTCAAAACATGCAGGATTTTTTGGATTTTCTTCACCAGAACAAGGATGATGCAGAAGATGGCATCGTCTTCTTCCAGGGGTGGGCTTGCGGCCCCTGCCGCTACGGTCTTTATGCTCCCACCCAGTCGCTGCTCATCAATAAGGCCGGTTTTGGGGAAGGCAAGATCTGTTCCGTAAAATTGGACGATGTCGTCAATAAATTTGGCCTGCCCTTTATCGTTGGCGTTTATGACGGGCTGGTGGCTGTCGATCTGCTCTATAAGATGCTGCATACGACCAGGCCCTACGAGCTGGAGGAGGGGACCAGCGACCGGCTTTTTGAAAAACATTCGGCCAAACTGATGGATGCCTTGGAAAACAACCATTTTCGACTGACACAATTTTTAGCCGGCCAGCATCTCCGCCCGCTGAAACGCTGCCTGGAGGAGGCAGCCCGGGAGTTTGCCGCAGTTCCCCGTTCCGGGGAGAAAAGGCCGCGCATTCTCGTTGGCGGAGAATTCTATGTGCGCCTCGATGATCGCTGCAATCAGGATATCATCCGCAAGATCGAGGCGGAAGGCGGGGAAGCCAGTTTGGCCCCGGCTTCGGAACTCTTTTCCTATACAAACTTTATTAATTACAATGAGGCTGTGGTGGCCCACCGGGAGGGAAAGCAATGGCAAAGCTTCGTGAAAAAAATGAGCCACGGCTTGATGAACAGCATCGCCCACAGGGAGGAGAAGCAACTGTTTTCGGCAACGAACGGGTTGCTCAGCGGCCATGAGGAGCCCTCCCCGGCTCAGATCATGCATCATGCCCGCAGATATGTTTCCGAGCATTATGGGGGGGAACCGCCAATGACCATCGGTCGTGCTGCTGCCCTGGGCGATAGGGATGGGGTGGCGGGGGTTATCTTCGTGGCGCCCTTTACCTGCATGCCGGGTTCTGTGGTGGAGGCCCACGTGAGCGTCCTGCGGGAGGAGCTGGACTTGCCCATCGTTTCCATCTATTACGATGGCAAGGAAAACGCCAACAGGGATGAATTTATCGAAAGCCTGGTTTTCCAGGCCAAGCAAAAGATAAAACAACTGATTTGACCGGCTGTGACGGATCCGGCAAGTGAAACGGAAAACAAAAAAATATTGTCGTCCCGGGCTTGGCTATGGACTCCGGTTTGGAATTCTTCAGATAAAACCACCGGGCCACAGCAATGAAGTAAATTTTCAAGGCTGTAATGTTTCTGCCAATAGGGCAGATCCTTAGGGGTGGGGATATCTCTTGATGAGTTTCCCCGCCTTTTCCCTTTGCTGACCCTTGTGCATGTCAAAGACTGCTTCTTGACAGCACATAATTGCTGGGTTATACTGAAAACAATTATTTTTAGGAATGTTGTGTAAAATGGTATCAATATTTTCTGACTTACCTGGATTAGATGGGGAATAGCGAAGGGAGCATGCATATATGGAAAATATACCGGCCGATCCGGGAGCAAAGGTTGAGGCGAAATTATCTGCTTCTTTGTTTCGCTTCATTGCTGCTGTTTTTTCACTTTCATAGTATGCTTCCCACATTGCCCCTCTATATGGAAATGTTTGGCGGAAAAAGCAGTACCATCGGTCTTCCCCTGGCGGCAGTGACCCTGGGGGCGGTGCTCATGCGCCCCTTTGCCGGATGGGCCCTGGATGCCCATGGGCGCAAGGGTGTTTTTTTAGGGGGTTTTTTGCTCTTTTTGCTCCCGGCCATTGCCTACAGGTGGATGGTCCCGGCCTATTCGTTGGTAGCCCTGCGCTTTGTCCAGGGCCTGGGGTGGGGCTTGGGCAATACCGCTTCGAATACTGTTGCCTCCGATTTGGTGCCGCTGACAAGGATGGGGGAGGGGATGGGGATCTTTGCCATAACCTTAACGCTCCCTATGGCCATCTCCCCCGGTTTAAGCCTTTGGTTTATCGAGCGCTATTCTTTCCCCGAGTTTTTCACTATTTCTTCGTCTTTAATTGTTTTCGCCCTAATCCTTGTTCTTTTAATCAGATTTCCCCGCCCGGAAAAAAAGAAAACGAAGACGGCTTTTGTTTTTTTTGATAAGGCCAGCGCCAGGCCTGCTCTGGTCATTCTGTTTTTTACCACGTCCTACAGTTCTGTTCTTTCTTTCCTGCCTGTTTATGCCAAACAACAGGGGGTAGAGGCCACGGGCCTGTTTTTTACCGCTTTTGCGCTTTCCACCCTGCTTGCCCGGCCTGTGGCCGGGTTGTTTGTCGATAAAAGGGGGGCAAGGGGGTACAGCATTGCCGTGGCTTTGGGATGTACATGCATCTGCCTTTCCCTCGGTGTG
>CAZAQM010000023.1:0-16953 GCA_964487385.1 uncultured Dethiobacter sp. | reverse complement strand
GGATAAAATCGGGCTTGATTATTGATCCCAAATGCATTATACTTAATCGAGAATAATCTTGGTTAAGGATAATGCGCTCTATCCAGTCAGGAAAGGAGGAAAATTGATGCGCCTGATCACTGTCGCCGGGCCGCCCTCTTCGGGGAAAACGTCGGTTATCTCCAAGATGGTGCAGGTTTATCTGGAGCGGTACATCAAGGTGGGCCTCGTTAAATTCGATTGTCTGCAGAGCAATGACGATCGGTTCTATGCCCGCATGAAAGTGCCCGTGTTGCTGGGGCTTTCCGGCCAGCAGTGCCCCGATCATTACTTCGTCAGCAATATTGAGGATGTGTTCAACTGGGGGCTGAAGCTGGGGCTCGATATTCTGCTGTCGGAAAGCGCCGGCCTGTGCAACCGCTGTGCCCCGCATATCCGCAATATTCCGGCCATTTGTGTCATCGATCAGATGAGCGGCGTGCATACGCCGAAAAAAATAGGGCCGATGCTCAGATTTGCCGATCTGGTCGTCATTACCAAAGGCGATCTCGTTTCCCAGGCGGAACGGGAGGTATTCGAGATGAATGTGCGCTATATCAACCCCCGGGCCGAAATCATTCCTGTCAACGGCCTGACGGGGCAGGGGAGGATGGAGCTGCTCGATGCGCTGGATACCTTTTCCGGCGATGCGGCTGTCACCGGCAATAAGCTGCGCTGTTCCATGCCGATGGCCCTCTGCTCCTACTGCATGGGGGAGACCAATATCGGCGCCGGTTACCAGTTGGGCAACCTGCGAAAGATTAAAATTCCGGGAAAAGAGATGGGGGGAGCCCATGATTGTTGATCGATACATGCATGAACCGCTGAAGCTGCTTTTTGCCGAGCACCCCTATGCGGAAGACTGGCTGGGGCAGATCTGTTTGCCGGGCGATGGGGAAATTACCCTTCACGAGCTGGTTTCCAGCCCAAGGGAATCTTTCGGTCTTGCACAAGATATGAGCGCCCGCATGTTCATACAACAGCTCGACGATTATTTGACAGCGATGAAAGAGCTGCTGGAACAACCGCAGGAAAAAGTTGAAACGGTAACCCTGTTGCCCGGGCGGGACAAGAGTGGTGAAGCGGAAAAATTTGCTCCTCTAGTTTTCCATCCCGGGGAAATTGTCGCCGTTGTCGGGCCGACCGGAAGCGGAAAAAGCCGCCTGCTGGAGGATGTGGAGTGTGGGGCAGATGGCAATACCCCTTCCCGGAGGCGGATACTGATCAATGATCAGCTTTCTTACATAAGAGATAAGCGCCGGGCGCGGCAAAAAATTGTGGCACAACTTTCCCAGAACATGAATTTTGTCCTCGATCTGACCGTCAGGGATTTTCTGGCCATGCATGCCCGTTGCTGGCCGTCGGCGGATACCGGCGGAAAAATCGCCAGGATACTGGACTTGGCCAACTCCCTGTCGGGAGAAAAGTTTGCTCTGGGTGACAATGTGGCGCAACTTAGCGGGGGGCAGTCCAGGGCACTGATGATCGCCGATTGCGCACTGTTGTCGGCGGCGCCCATCGTCCTCATCGACGAGATAGAAAATGCCGGAATTAACAGGCGGAAAGCTTTGGATCTGCTAACCAGCGAGGATAAGATCGTTTTTCTGGCAACCCACGATCCGCTCCTGGCCCTTCTGGCCCGGAGGCGGCTGGTCATAAAAAATGGCGGGATTCACCGCGTTATTGTCAGGACCAAAGGAGAGGAAAAAACCCTGGAAAAGTTAGAACTGCTGGATAAACAACTGCTGGCGATACGCACCAGGATGCGAGACGGTAAAACCCTCGGGTGGCTGTGAATTGCCTTTGGCGGCTTTCTAACAGGAGGGGCTGTTTGAAATAAAGGAAAGGCGGTGAAAAAGTGCTAAAAGTGCATATTCGGCTGCCTCTGAATATCAGCCGATCCTTCGAGGAAATTTTAAGGGAACATGTTGAAGGCAACCCCGGCAAATATCCAAAAGGGGTGAAGCTGATAAGCTCCCACAATTACGACGGGGAGGAGGCGTCAAATCAGCAGCCGGCCGGGATTATGATCGGTTTCATGCCGGAAATTGAGATGCAGTCAGACGAAGATCTTTTGCAAAATTTTGTCAGCATTCCCGGAGGTTTTCCCATCAGGAAAGAGCTGCTGGACCTGGGCTTTGCCGATCCCCGGGGATTTTTCCATGTTTTCGGCATCGTTCCCTTTATCATCTTTTATCATCCGGATCATGCGGATGCCGGGGAAATCCCCCGCACCTGGGGCGATCTCCTCGATCCCAGGTGGAAAGGGCGGATTGCCATGCCGGGGAAGGAGCATATCGCTCCGCGGATCGTTCGTGCTGTTTTAAAATACGAAAACCCACAGAGGGCAGAGGCGGTTGACGAAAATATCATTTGCCGCGGGGTGCCGCCCAACGTGATCGAAAGCGTTAAAAACGGCGAATTTTCTCTGGGGATAGCAAATATCACCTTTGGCAAAATTTCGGAAGGCCTGAAAATAAGGACGATCTGGCCGAAAGACGGGCTGCTGTGTGCGCCCCAAATAATCATCTGGCGCAAGGGCGCGGCAGAAAAAATGATCGGGCTGGGCGATTTCCTGCTTTCTCCGCAAGTCCAGGGATTGCTGTCGCAGCAGGCTTTCGTTCCATCGGCGCCGGGGACTGGCTTTCCCCCCATCTTTAGGGAAAATTCGGTCAAACTGAAGTGGGACGGCTGGGATCACTTCCGTGCCGCAATGAAAAAAAGCCATATCTAGGAGGAAAACCCTTGTTTGAGATGCGCAATATTACTGTAAGCTTTGACCGGCTAAGGGTCCTCGTTAATTTTAATTTGCAGGGGGAGGCCAACAAGTTCCTATGTCTACTGGGCACTTCCGGCGTGGGCAAAACGAGCATTTTAAATCTATTCGCGGGAATATTGAAGCCTCTTTGCGGATCGGTGGTTTCCGGCGCCAGACGGTTGGGCTACGTTTTCCAGGAGCCGCGTCTTCTGCCCTGGATGACGGTGGAGCAAAACATGGAGGTGGGACTCTACAGCCTGGCCGGGGATAAAAAGTGGAGGAAGGAGACGGTGCGGCAGGTGCTGCAAAAAATCGGGCTGGAGGAATTTGCCGGATATTATCCCGAGCAGTTGAGCGGGGGCATGAAACAGAGGGTTTCCATTGGCCGGGCTTATGTCATCCAGCCGGATTTGCTTTTGCTCGATGAACCCTTTACCGGCCTCGACGAGGCCCTGAAAAGCGGGATGCAGGATCTGCTCCTGGTGCTGGCTAACTGGCATAAGTGTACAACCATCATGGTTACCCACGATATCCGGGAGGCGATAAAGCTTGGCGATCGCATTATTGTCATCGATGGCAGGCCCGGCCAAATCGTCCTGGATATTGCTGTAAATGCGCAGGACAAAGAAGAGCCGGACCGTAAAAACACTTTGGAAAAACAGATCTTGTCTGCTCTGTATCAGACGGAGTCAGATGAAAGGATAGTGGAGATAAATGAAAAGAATAGTCTTGATGATCTTTCTTGGGCTGGCACTGGCTGTTTGCCTGGCAGGGTGCGGGGGAATCGCTGAGGAAGCTGAGGATACGAAACCGGAAAACCTGGAGGCCTCCGTTTCCTTTGAACAGTTAAATTTGAGGATAGGCAGCGCACCTGGTCCTGTTACCTATCCGCTGGCCACCATGCATGAGAAGAATCCCCGCATAGTTCTAAATCCGTGGCAGGGCGGTGAAAAACTGACGGCGATGATTACCTCCAAAGAGGTGGATCTCTGCACGACGCCCATCAGCAATGCGCTCCTTACCTATAACAAAGGGATGGAGACGCAGCTTCTGATGGTCACCGTCTGGGGTATGCTCTATTTGATGAGCACAGAGGATGATATCGTTTCCATCGGGGATTTAAAAGAAAAAGAAGTCGTAGTTTCGGGCAAGGGCGGTATACATGATCTCATCTTTCGTCATCTGCTGATCAAAAACGATATCGATCCGGACCGGGATCTTACCATTACTTATCTCGATATGACGGAGGCCTCCCAGCGCCTGGTCTCCGGCCAGATCAAACACGCCATTCTCAATGAGCCCCAAGCCAGTATCGCCTCCCTGAACATGAAAAAAGGGAACCTGGAGCTCAACCGGGTGCTGGATTTAACCGCAGAGTGGAACAAACTTCCGGGACAGGAGGACAAGAGGTTTCCCATGGCAGGGATAATCGTGGTCGGCGGCAGCGGAGCCTCACCGGAACAGATTGCCGCTTTTGCCGGGGCCTATATCGAGGAGGCGGCGTGGGTCAACGCCCATGGGCAGGAAGCGGGAGTCCTGGTGGAAAAGCATGTTCCAACCATGAAGGCCATGGCTGTGGCCCAATCCATGGAGTATGCCCGTCTGGATCCCCGGCCGGCTGCGGAATGCAAAGAGGATATTTTGAGCTTTTTTGAAGAATTGACGACGACCGCCGACATCAGGGTAATCGGGGGAAAATTGCCGGATGATGACTTTTTCTACAGATAATAAAAAGTTCTGGTATGCTCTGGGCATCAGTTTTGTTTTGCTGGGGTGGCAGTTGCTTTCTCTAAAATACAGCGGGGTAATCGTTCCCTCGCCGGCGGATACGTGGCGGGCTCTGGCAGAGATATTCCGCAGCGGCGAGATGGCGGAAAATTTAAAAGTAACTTTTTCCAGACAACTGACGGGCCTCTTGTTTGGTCTGGCGATGGGGACCGCCACCGGTGTGATTGCCGGAATTTTTACAAAGGTGCAGCTGATACTCCAGCCCATGATTACCCTCCTGCTGTCCGTGCCGGCAATCATCTATGTGACGATGGCCATGGTCTGGTTTGGAACGGGAACAAAAATGACGATTTTTCTCGTTGCCCTGCTGATATTTCCCCTCATGCATACGAATACCGCTTCCGGCATCAACTCCATCGATCCTGCCCTGAAAGAGATGGCCGAGGTTTACCGCCTGCCTCCTTTGAAAAAATTGGGCCAAATTTACCTGCCGGGTATGCGCGGACACCTGATCACCGGTTTTTCCCTGGGGCTGGCCTCTTCCATGAGGTTGACGATCATGTCGGAGATGCTGGGGGCGGTGGATGGCATGGGGCAAAGGATCTATATTTCCCGGGCCTATCTGGAAACTGAAAACCTCTTTGCCTGGGTGGCCGTGCTGTTGATCATACTGATGTTGCTGGAGTTTCTTTTAATCCGGCCACTGAAGAAATGGACCCGGGCCGATTGACTATAAAACACACTGGGAGATGGGGAACTATGGGGCCAAAAAATGTCAGGAACAAAGATGATTTTGATAAAATTGTCAGGGAGATCATGTTTCCGGTGTTTCCTCTGCTGGCCGATACTTTTCTGCAGAAAAGCGGCATTGCGGAGGGCGTCTGCCTCGATATCGGTACGGGAAACGGCTATCTGGGCCTTGCCCTGGCTGGAAAAAGCAATCTTCGGGTTCACCTGGTGGACGTCGATCCCGGGATGCTCAAATATGCTGAGGAAAATATCAGGGAGCGCCGGTTATCCGGAAGGGTTGATACTGTTAGGGCCGATGTGGAAGCCCTTCCATTCCCGGACAATTATGCACGGCTAATCGTCAGCCGCGGTTCGGTTTTTTTCTGGGAAAACCAGGTTGAGGGGTTTAACGAGATCTACCGCGTCCTGGCCCCGGGCGGGATGACCTTTATCGGCGGCGGTTTTGCCACAGCTGAGCTGATGGCCGAGGTCGGGGCCAAAATGAAAGCAAAAAATCCCGGCTGGGAAAAACACCTGGAAAAAAACATTGGGCCCGACGCCCCGGGGAGATTTCGCCAAATTTTGCGTGAATGCAGGATACCGGAACCGGAGGTTGAAGTCAGCTATGATGCTGTGAACCTCTGGGTCATGATGCGAAAACAAAAAAGGGAACCGTTAGAACGTTAAGATTTTCAAAATGGGAGGGAAGGCCAGGCAACAGCGCAAGGCTTTGGGCAGAGGCAGGCCGCGGCAATCTTGACTTTGCCGCATCGGTTTGCTACAATCGCTTGTAGAAGCAGACAATAAAAGGGGTGATGCCCCGTTGTTTATCGGTTTTTTTTATGCGCTGAAAAAGGCAGGAGTGCCCGTTTCCCTGACCGAGTGGATGACTTTGATGGAGGCTTTAAGTCTCGGCTTGGCTTATTCCAGCCTGAACAGTTTTTATTACCTGGCCAGGGCCATATTGGTAAAAAGCGAGGTCTATTTCGATAATTACGATCAGGCTTTTTACAACTACTTCAAAGATATAGAAACGCCTGACGATCTGGTCAAACAAGCCTTAAAATTGATGGAAAGACAAAAGGTGGTCCAGTTGTTCGAGGACGAGGAGGATGAACTTCCTGCGGCTCGGAAGGGGAAAAAAATGGTGCCCGCCAAGCCCAAAATATCCGGCGAAAAGCTTATTTTGGCCTCTCCCGGCGGTCCCAAAGGGGGCAAGGCAGGAGGCGGCCGTGTCGGGCAGGGGGGCTACAATCCCCAGGGGGGAATACGCCTGGGCGGTGCTCCCTCCGGTGGTTCCGCTGTCAAGGTGGCCGGAGAAAGGCTCTATCGCGGCTACCGCAGCGATGCTATTATCGGGGTGAGAAGGTTTGAGGCCGCCCTGCGCGTGCTCAGGCAGCTGACCAACCGCAACGAGGAACAAAAGGATGAATTGGATCTGGAGGCCACCATCGAGGCCACCAGCCGCAACGCCGGCAGGCTGGAGGTGATCTTTGATCGACCCCGCAAGAACAAGCTCAAGGTATTGCTCGTGATGGATTCCGGGGGTTCGATGGATAGCTATGTCAATATTTGCAGCCAGCTGTTTACGGCGGTAAAACGTTCCACCCACTTTAAGGAATTGAAATATTACTATTTTCATAATTGCATTTATGAGAATATTTACGTAAAGCCGGCCTGTATCGAAAGCAATGCCATCAAAACGGCTGACTTTTTGCAAAAACACGATCCGGAATACCTGCTGATCATCGTCGGCGACGCCAGCATGGCCCCGCCGGAGCTGACCACGTTTGGGGGGGCTATCGACTATGATGTGAACGATAACGAGCCCGGTTTCCTCTGGTTGGAGCGCGTCATCAAACATTTTAAACATGCCGTCTGGCTCAACCCGATAGCCTCCGGCTTCTGGGATGCGACCAAGAACTACCGGGCCGAAAGCATCAGCATGATTCGCAGCATTATTCCCATGTATGAACTCAGCCTCGATGGGTTGAACAAAGCCGTTAAAAAGCTCAAAGTGCGGGCGTAGGACACATGGATACCATGGATACCAACCGCGGGGACGGTGGCTTTGGCTGGTAGTTGAAAAGGCCGCAAAATATATTTAAAGGATGCCTGATAGAAATATACAGTTGGGCATAGTTAAGGCAATGAATAATCTTCTGTCTGAGGACAGGGCCCTGAATCGGGCTTTTTTTATTGGGCAAACAAGTGGTAACCCGATCGCCCGATGCTTTTGTAACCGGGTGGATAGCCGCCTGGTCCTAGGCCTTGCCCATTTTCTCATGAAACTGCTTTAGCCAGGTGATGGCTTCGCCGATTGCTTCGGCGGCGCTGATAATCTCCTGAGGCTGGTTTTGGCTGGAAAGGCTGAAGCGGATTGCTCCTCCCGTTTCAGCCTGGCCGAGGTTCATGGCCTGCAGGACATGGCTTGCTTGATCACCGGAATGGCAGGCCGAACCGGTCGAGGCGTAAACGCCCCGTTCCTCCAGTGCATGGAGGATGATCTCCCCCTGCAGCCCGGGAAAGGAAATGTTGAGGATATGGGGTGCGTCGGCCTTTTCCCCGATTTCGGGGCCGTTGACCTTGATCCAGGGGTGTCTGGCCAGCAGGGAGGCTGCCAGTTGTTTCTTCATTTCATGGAGCCCGGCTGCCTTTTGTTCCATCTTTTCAAAGCTCAGGCGGGCGGCCAGGGCCATGCCGGCGATTCCCGGCGTGTTTTCCGTTCCCGGCCGCAGCCCCTTTTCATGCCCGCCGCCCCGCAGGAGAGGTTCGATCAGCACTCCCTCTCTAAGGTAAAGGGCTCCTGTTCCCCTCGGGCCATGAAATTTATGGGCGCTGATGCTGAGGGCATCGATGCCCTCCAGGCCCGGCGGGAGGGGGACCTTGCCAAAAGACTGCACAGCATCCACGTGGAAGAGCAGATCGGCTTTTTCCCTCTTGAGCCCGGCAGAGATCCGGGCAATGGGCTGCAGGGAGCCCACCTCGTTGTTGACGTGCATGATGCTGGCCAGAATGGTCTTTGGCCTTAAGGCCTGCAAGGCCTCCAGCGGATCGATCAATCCCCGGGAATCGGGCAGCAGATAAGTAACCTCAAATCCTTCTTCTTCCAACTGTTGGAAGGACTGCAGGACAGAGGAGTGTTCAATGGCCGAAGTAATCAGATGGTTGCCCCTCCTGCGGCAGCGGCGGGCTATCCCTAGGATGGCCAGATTATTGGACTCCGTTCCCCCGGAGGTAAAGATGATCTCGCTTTCCCGGGCGCCGAGCAGATCGGCCAGCACCTTACGGGAGGCGGTGAGCACCCTCTCAGCCTCCCTTCCCCGGCGGTGCAGGGAGGAGGGGTTGCCATAAAAATTCCGGGCGATCCGTGCCGTTTCCTTCAGAACCCGGGGATCAATTATTGTCGTGGCGCTATTATCGAGATAAATTTCCTTAGTTATCATTTTTGCCCTTCTATGAAGAACGTTCCACACAGAAAACAAACTTGATCGTTGTCATCGTTATGAAAGTCCGGCTTTGCTTATATCCAGGGTGACAGGTTTTCTGCCTGACCCTACGGGTAAATCGTTCTTGTTTCTATCCTTTCCAGGCAGGAAACAAGCAATTCATCCAGCGGAAGTTTCTCTTCCGCCTTTTCTAATTCCTGCGTTTTTGGCCTGGTTACGGGATGCTTGGGAACAAATAGCGTGCAGCAATCCTCAAAGGGTAGGATGGAGATGGAATATGTATCAATTTTCCGCGAGATATCGATGATTTCCTCCTTGTCAAAACCAATCAGCGGCCTTAAAATCGGCATCGAAGTGACTTTATCGATGCCAATAAGGTTTTCCAATGTTTGGCTGGCCACCTGACCAAGGCTTTCCCCGGTGAAGAGGACTTCGATAGCCCTTTGCGCGGCCAGCTTTTCGGCAATGCGGAACATGGCCCGGCGCATCAGTGTGATGGTCATCGTCTCGGGACAGTGCAGCCGTATTTGTGTCTGAATATCCGTGAAGGGCGCCAGATGAAGCAAAATCGTTCCCCCATAGGATGAGAGGACCCGGCATAGATCGATGGCTTTATTGACAGCGGCCTCACCTGTGAAGGGGGGACTGTAAAAGTGGAGGGCTTCCAGCGTAACCCCCCTTTTCAGTGCCATGTAGCCGGCTACGGGGCTGTCTATTCCCCCCGAAAGGAGCAGGAGCCCTTTGCCGGTTACGCCTACGGGGAGTCCGCCCGGCCCCGCAATCCTCTGGGAAAAGAGGTAGGCTTCCCGCTCCCGGATTTCCACCTGGATGAGAAGCTCAGGCCTGTGCACATCGACCTTAACGTCCAAGCCGCTCTTTAGAAGGAAGGCTCCCACATGGCTGTTGATCTCCGGCGAGGTATGGGGAAAACGCTTGTTTACCCTGTGGGTCTCGATTTTAAAGCTCAGTCCCGCATGATAACTTCTTTTCAGGAGGGCCAGGGCTTCCGTGCAGATTGCTGCCAGCCCGGCTTCGACCGGAAAGGCGGGACTGAGTGAAACGATGCCAAAGACCTTGCGGAGCCGTTCCTGTGCCATATAGAGCTTTTCCTCATCGATCTGCACAAAAAAACGGCCCCTTTGAAAAACCAACTCAAAAGGCTCCAGTCCCTGGAGTGCCCCCCTTATATTCCGTTCCAGCCTTTTCTCAAAAAAAGGCCTGTTTTTTCCTTTAAGGGCAATCTCGCCATAGCGGATTAATAGTATTGTCTTCACAAAGTCTCCTCATCCTTAACCCTGAACGACTTTTTTTACTTCCGGAATTTCCTTCTTGAGCAGGCGTTCGATTCCCTGCTTCAAAGTCATGGTTGCCATGGGGCAGCCGTTGCAGGCCCCGGTGAGCTGCACCTTCACGGTGCCATCCTCGTCAACTCCGAGCAGAACGACATCCCCACCATCGGCTTGCAGAGCGGGGCGAATTTTTTCCAGTTCCTTTTCTACCTTTTCTTTCATGGTTTCCAGGCCTCCTTTTTATTGGGAGTTAAATAAAGTTTTCTCATTATAACACGATCCTTTTTATTTGTCATGCCGGCTGTACTGCGGTATCATCATGGCTTTTTTATTTCTCCCGGCAGAGCGGCATACCATTCTTTTCGCTTTTTACACCGGCCATTTTAGCGGTCCACGGATCGTGCCAGGACATCACCCCTCAGCGAGGCAAGTTTTGCCTCGGCCTCCTTCCTGGTGGGGGCGTTGACGGAAAAGTAAAATTTAATTTTTGGTTCAGTGCCGGAGGGGCGGATGGAGAACCATGCCTCCCCTTCCAGGACAAAGAAAAGGACGTCCGCTGGCGGGAGCCGGAGCTCTCCTTTTTCCCCGCTGAACAGATTAATAAATTTACCTTGTTTATAATCCCTGAACTCCTCCACTTTCAGGCCGCCGATTGTCTCCGGCGGTTTCTCCCGGAAAAGGCGCAGCGTCTCCGCTGCCTGGGAGATAGACTGCAGCCGGATGGGCTCCACGACATCCAGATAATACCCATGTTTATGGTAGAGTTCTTCCAGCACTTCGTAAACAGTTTGGCCCTTCCTTTTATAGTAAGCGGCCATTTCCACCAGCAGCGCCGAGGCGATGATGGCATCCTTATCCCTGACAAATGTTCCCGCCAGGTAGCCGCAGCTCTCCTCATATCCAAAAAGAAAACGGCGCTCACCGGATAGGGCAAATTCCTGTATTTTTTCCCCGATATATTTAAAGCCCGTCAGGGTTTCGATCGTTTCCACACCGTAGGAGGCTGCTATTTTCCTGCCAAGATTTCCTGTGACGATGGATTTAATCATGACGCTGCCGGGGGGGATGCCGCCTTTTCCCTGAAGCTGGCCCAGCAGATATTCCAGCAGGAGAGCCCCGACCTGATTGCCGTTTAGCAGGGTATATTCGCCTCCGGGGGTTTTAACGGCGCAGCCGACCCGATCGGCGTCCGGATCGGTGGCCAGGATGAGATCGGCATCCTTAACCCCAGCCAGGTGCAGCGCCAGGCTAAAAGATTTTTTTTCCTCCGGGTTGGGGTACTCCACAGTGGGGAAGGCCGGGTCCATGGTGGCCTGCTCTTCCACGAGAAAAACATTTTTGTAGCCCAATTCCCCGAGCAGGCGGGGAATGAGAAAAAACCCCGTCCCGTGCAGCGGGGTATAAACCACCCTTATTTCCTCATTGCCTGGATGCATGGTCAGGGACCTGATCTTTTCCAGATAGAGATCATCAAAGTCCTCTTCGATATATTCCCATAAACCCCTGGCTGTGGCTTCTTCCTCGGAAAGAAGCCTGATATCCTGGAAATAGTCCAGGGCGGCAATCCTGGCGGATAGATCCTGCGAAAATTTCGTGGCCCCCTGGCCGCCATCCTCCCCATATACCTTATAGCCATTGTACTCCGGGGGGTTGTGGCTGGCGGTGATGATCACACCTGCCTGGCAGCCCAGTTCCCTGACAGCAAAGGAAAGCTGGGGGGTTGGACGCATACCTTTAAAAATAAGTGCCTTAATGCCGTTTCCTGCCGCAACCCGCGCCACTTCCCCGGCAAATTCACGGGAATTGTAGCGGGAATCGTAGGCAATGGCTATTTTTTTTTCTTTCTTTGGCGGGTATTGTTCATTTAAATAATTGGCCAGGCCCTGGGTGGTCCTGCGGATGACATATTTGTTAATTCTGTTCGTCCCCGCACCGACAATGCCGCGCAGGCCGCCGGTACCAAATTCGAGTTCCCCGTCAAATCTCTCCTGAATTTCCCCATCACGGCCTTTTATGCGGCGCAGCTCCTCTTTGCTTTCCTCATCCGGCGCTTCGCTGTCCAGCCATTTCCGGTAAGCTATTGCCCATGGTTGTCTTCCAGTTCCATTGTGATCGGTATGCATTGTTTTCCCTCCTGAAATGCCTTCCTTTACGGTAATATAATCCACTTTTAAAAAAGTTATGTCCCAAAGGATATTTTTCGTTAGTTTTCTTAAAATTCTACAACTTGTCTTTTTATTCCTGCTCCCCGGGACGATATCCGGCCAATCTGCGCTTCCCCAACCCTGTACTTGCTTTCTTTTATTAAATTTGGTAAATTTATAGCACAAGTTAGGACAAGGAGCGAAAAAAATGGCTTCTCGGGACAATCGAGCTGAAAAAATATACGACATGATCGTGCTTGGGGCCGGCCCGGCCGGGCTGTCGGCGGCGATTTACGGCGGCAGGGCGCAAATGAGTACGCTGGTCATCGAGCCCAAGATGGCCGGCGGGGAGATTACGCTGACGGACAGGCTGGATAATTATCCCGGCTTTCCGGAAGGTATCGGCGGATTTGAATTTGGACTGCTTTTGGAAAAACAGGCCGACCGCTTTGGCGCGGAGATGGTTTCCACCGTTGTGGAGAAGGTCGAGACGGGAGGCAGGGTAAAAAAAGTATTTACCTCCTCCGGGATTTTTTCCGGAAGGACTTTGATCGTCGCCACGGGGACAGCCCCGCGCACCCTGGGGGTTCCGGGAGAGGAGGCGTTTACCGGCAGGGGCATTTCCTTTTGTGCCACCTGCGACGGGCCGCTGTTCCGGCAGAAAAGGACGGCTGTCATCGGGGGCGGCGATGCCGCCGTGGAGGAAGCCCTCTATCTTTCCAGGTTTGCCTCCGAGGTGCTGCTCATCCATCGCCGGGATACCCTAAGGGCGGTTTCGTCCCTGCGAAGCAGGCTGGCGGAAAACTCCAGGGTTAACTTTATTGGAGACACGATCGTCAAGGAATTTAAAGGCGATCAAAAACTGGAAACGATTACTTTGCAAAAAGTAACGGATAGTTCCCTGGGGGAAGTGAGCGTCGATGGTGCTTTTCTCTACATCGGGCGCATCCCCAGCAGCGGGTTTATTGAAGGTGTAGAAAAGGATGGCCAGGGTTATATTATAACCAACGAGGAGATGGAAACATCTTTGCCCGGCGTCTTTGCCGCAGGCGATATTCGGCGCAAGCTTCTTCGCCAGGTCGTTACCGCGGCAGCCGATGGGGCCATCGCCGCCACCATGGCTCTCAAGTACGTGGAAAATGGATCAAACCCCTGAGGCCAAAGCGGGCCTAGAATGCCGCCCTTCCGGAAGGGCGGCAGAAGGCCTGCGCCTTGTCCTGCCGGGGTTGATGGGTTTTTAACCCGCCTGTTGGGCTTAAGCAAACTATTTTAAAGGAGGTGTTTCCCGGCCTGTAAGGCTAGCTGGGAAGACGATGAATGGCAAACCTATTGAAGTTGGCGATGGACAATTTACTGCTGAAGTTTTAGACGTGACAGCACCGGTCCTGGTGGATTTCTGGGCCTCGTGGTGCGGGCCGTGCCGCATGGTGGCGCCGGTGTTGGAAGAGGTTGCCAGGGATTATGAGGGCAAGCTCAAAGTCGTCAAGGTGAATGTGGATGACAACAACGAAACGGCCTCACGCTATGGCATTATGAGTATTCCTACCATGATGCTCTTTAAAAACGGGGAACCGGTGGAAACTATCGTGGGTTTTCGCAAAAAGGAAGAGCTCAGCGATATTATCGATAAGAACCTGTGATAATCAGGGCGCCGCATAAGTTGTATATCAAGCCCCTTTTGCCGGGATAATAAGGTAAAGGGGGATTTTATTTTGCGAGCGATGTGGAAAGGTTCTCTTAGTTTTGGCCTGGTCAATATCCCTGTGCGCCTTTTTGCTGCCACGGAAAGCAAAGGCCTGAAGTTCAGGCATCTGCACCTGCCTTGCCAGAGTCCGGTTGAATACAGGAAAACGTGCCCCATTTGCGGGAAAGAGGTGCCCTGGGAGGAACTGGCCCGGGGCTTTGAGTATGAAAAAGGAGCCTTTGTCATCCTCAGCGAGGAGGAATTCAAGGCCGCCGCCGGCCCCGGCGATCGCCTTATCGAGATCCAGGACTTTGTCCGCATCGAAGAGATCGATCCGGTCTACTACCAAAGCAGCTATTATCTTTCACCGGACGGATCCGGCCAAAAACCCTACGCCCTCCTGCGCAGGGCCATGTCGGATTCGGGCAGGGTTGCCGTAGCCGCCATTACCATCCGCACGAAGGAAACGCCGGCTGTCGTGCGGGTTTACAGGGATGTGCTGGCTCTCTCCACCATGTATTATCCCGATGAAGTAAGAAGCCCCCAGGATCTTCCCGATATTCCGGGGGAAGAAATGATCCGCGATAGGGAACTGGCTATGGCCGGGGACCTCATCGAAAATCTGGCAGTTTCTTTTGTCCCGGGAAAATATCATGATAACTACCGGGAAAAATTGCTGGAACTGATCGAGGCAAAAATAAAGGGACAAAAGGTTGCTGTGGCTCCCCAGCCCGAAAAGGAAAAAGTTATCGATCTCCTGCAGGCCCTGGAGGCCAGCGTGGCCAAAGTGCGGGAGAAAAAAGGCCACAAGAAGACCGGCTCCGGGGGAAAGGCCGCCGGGGAAAAAGCGACGGTGTCCCGGCGGTGATGTTCTATTTTCACTAAAACCATTTTTCCCATGGAGCCCCGGGCCAGCCGGGATCTGCCCGAAGGGCCCTCCTTCATCTATCAGGTTAAATGGGACGGGATGCGGCTGCTGGCTTTTTGGGACGGCAGCCGGCTTAAACTTAAAGGGAAAAACCTGAAGGATAAAACAGCATCCTATCCGGAGATGGGCATACTGCCCGAGCTTGTCAAGGCCCGCAGCTTTCTCCTCGATGGGGAATTGATCGCCTTAAAGGAAGGGAAACCCTCCTTTTTTACCCTCATGCAGAGGGAAAACAGCCTGGCGCAAAGGGAGGCGTCCCTATCCCGCATCCCCGTCTACTATATGGTTTTTGATCTCCTGCTGATGGATGGCGCCTGGTTGCTGGCCAGGCCCTGGGAATCCCGGCAGGAGCTTTTGCACGGCGCCCTGGAGGGGCATGTTCCCCTCGTGCACAGAACGGAGAGTTATGCCGATGGGCAAAATTTGCTGGAGGTCGTTGCCGAAAAAGAAATGGAGGGGATCGTCGCCAAAAAGAAGGATAGCCCTTATGTTCCCGGCCCCCGCAAATCCAGCTGTTGGATCAAAACCAAGCTGCTGCAGACCCTCAGCGCCGGCGTTGGGGGAATATATCTCAAGGGGGGGAAACCTGTTTCCCTGCTCCTGGGTTTGGAAGATGAAGGCCGCGCCTTTTCCGGCAACGGCCAAAACAAGGTGCGCTTTATCGGCAGCGTGAGCAGCGGCCTTTCTGAGGATGAACTTTATTCCTGGCTGCAGTGGGGGATGGGAAATCCTTTGGCTGCCCCGCCTTTTTTTAACCCGCCGCCTGCACAGCCGGGAAGGGATATTATCTGGGCAAAGCCTGATCGTCGGCTGCAGGTTTCTTTCAGCGAATGGACCCCGGGCCTCAAGCTTCGCTTTCCAAGGATTAAACATTTTGTGACGGGTGAGGAATAGTCGCCATGAGCTCCCTGCTGGAAATCGACGGGAAAAAAATTTCCTTCACCAACCTGGAAAAAGAACTCTGGCCGGGGGAGGGGATTAGCAAATACCATCTCATCAAATATTACCTGGAGGTTTCTCTCTTCCTGCTGCCCCATCTAGAAAACCGTTTTCTGGTCATGCGGCGTTTCCCGCATGGAATTGCGAAACCGGGCTTTTATCAGAAGAACATTTCCGAGGGGGCGCCGCCATGGGTTAAAACAGCAGAGCACGAGGGCAGCGAAAAGGTGACCCGCTATCTGCTTTGCTCAGGGCCTGAAACTTTGGCCTGGCTGGGAAACAAGGCCTGCCTGGAGATCCACCCCTGGCTTTCTGCCAGGTACACTCCGGAAAAACCCGACTTTGCTGTTTTTGATCTCGATCCGCCCCAGGGCAGCCCCTTTGCCAAAGTCTGCCGCGTGGCACTGGTCCTGCATGAAATATTGGCGCAAAAGGGTTTCAGGGCCTATGCCAAAACTTCCGGTTCCCGGGGGATTCAGGTCTACCTTCCCCTTGAACCGCTTTATACCTATGAGCAGGCCAGAGATTTTACGGCAGACATCTTTAAAATTGTGGAAAACAGGCTTCCGCTTCTGACGACAAGGGAAAGAAAAGTTAAAGCCAGAGGCGGCAAAATCTACCTCGATCACCTGCAGAACGCCCGGGGCAAAACCCTCGTCGCCCCCTATTCGCCCCGCCCCCTGAAGGGCGCCCCCGTTTCCGCCCCCCTGCAATGGGAAGAACTGGCCGATCCCTCCCTCGTGCCCGCCTGCTTTACTATCCATACCGTTCCCGCCCGCCTGCGCCAAAAGGGCGATCTGTTCGCGCCCGTTCTCAGCGACCGCCAGAAAATTTAGGCCCGCGGTGGACGCGGCTGCCTGTGAATGAAAGCGGCAAAAGCAGGCAATTATATAAAGGTGATCGCCAAAGTCAGCCAAGTTATTTACCCCCGGGGGTGCATCTGATCGATGAAAGTCATCAGTTTTCAGGAGAAGAAAAGGAAAAAGCTGGAGGATAACCTTGCTGTTTTTCAGGAGCATTTTTGGGAATGGGTCTTCGCCTACCGCTGGAAGCCCTGCCCCAAATGTACCCGCCTGCTCATTTCCATGCTGGGCCAGGAACATCTCTGGTCGAGCCTTTGCACCAGTTGTTGTTCTTATTTTTATTTTTATCAGGTCCTCTATGTCAGGGCCATTAAAACAGTTTGCCGCAGGGGAGAAAGGGTTCCTTCCTTCAGCGAGCTCGAAGACTGGTATTACCAGCAGGAACCGCCGGTATAAATTAAACGGATGGTTGCTCCTGCATGAA
>CAZAQM010000022.1:0-17178 GCA_964487385.1 uncultured Dethiobacter sp. | reverse complement strand
GACCCTGATCGGCAGGCCTATCCTTTCCACAAGAGCGGCATCATCGCTGCCCGCGAAACCTTCCTCCCGGGCGGCCAGGTGGGCCCTCCAGAGGATGGAAAAGCGAAAGCACTGGGGGGTTTGCGCCAGTACTAAACGTTCCCGGGGCGGGGTATCCCGCACAAACCCCCGGCTGTCGAGGGCCTTGACGGTATCTTTGGGAGTCACTCCGGCAATTGCCGCCCCATACCCCTCGGCAGCCTGCAGGACTTCCCGCACGAGGGAACCCTGCACGAGGGGGCGCACCCCATCATGAACACAGACAATCGTCCCATCCGCAAGGCCTTCCCCGCGGAGAAAATTCAGAGCATTAAAAACAGAGCTCTGCCTTTCTGCACCGCCCACAACCGGAAAAAACAGTTCTTTTATATCGGGGAAATACGGAAGCATGATCTTCTCGTTAAAATATTCTTCCTCCCCCGGGGCTAGCACCGGGATAATGCGGGCAAAAAGGCCCAGGCCTGTAAATACTTCCAGGGTATGGACGAGAACCGGTTTTCCTGCCAGCAGCAGATAGGGTTTGTTTTTACTTCCGCCCATGCGTTTCCCCCGGCCTGCGGCAGGCATGATCAGCACCGGATCGCCCATTTTTTCTGCAACCCCCTATGTCGCCCGGGATAGCCCGACGAGCCCTTCCCGATCTGAAAACTGTCCGTACAAGGCAAATTATCAGCGATTACATCTTTTCGGAATAGACAAGCTTTGGCTTGGCAAAGATCATTCTGCCGGCCGCCGTCTGCAGAACGCTGGTGACCAGCACCTCGATGGTATCGCCGATAAAACGCCTTCCGCCTTCCACCACGATCATCGTTCCGTCATCGAGGTAGGCCACGCCCTGGCCCACTTCCTTCCCATCCTTGATAATATGGGCCAGCATCTCCTCTCCGGGGAGAACCACCGGCTTGACGGCATTGGCTAGCTCGTTGATATTGAGCACGCCGACGCCCTGCAATTCACAAACTTTATTGAGATTAAAATCATTGGTGAGGATGACGTGGCCCTCATCCTGGGCCAGCTTGACCAGCTTGCTGTCCACCTCGGCAATCTCCTCATAATCCTTGTTAACAATACGGATCTTGATATCCAGTTCTTTTTGCATTTTGTTCAAAATATCCAGGCCCCGCCGCCCGCGGTTCCTTTTGAGCAGATCCGGGGAATCGGCGATATGCCTCAGTTCCTCCAGGACGAATCCGGGAACGATAATTTCGCCCTCGAGAAAACCGGTCTTGCTGATATCGAGGATACGGCCATCGATAATTACGCTCGTATCGAGCACTTTTCCATGTCCTGTTTTCCTCCCGGCATGAACGGCAGATCGTTTCATGAGCTGGTTGGTCAGGAAAGAAAATTCATCCTTGCGGTTAAGAATAAATGTCACACCTAAGTAAGCCAGGAGCAGGGTTACGAGCAGGGACAAATAAGGCCCCACCCAGGGAATTCTGCCCAGAGGGAAATTTAACAAAACTCCGATTAAAAGTGCTGTTAACAACCCGCAAACACCCAGGACAATGTCTTTTGTGGGGATCATTTTCAGCTTGCTATCCGTCCAGGAAGCAAATTTCCACAAATTATCCATCAATGAAGGGGTAATAAAATAAAAAATAAGTCCAAAGATCGCTCCACCCGAAGCCGAAAACCAAATCCCCGCAGGAAGAAGGAAGGGAAGTCCCGTGGCAACGATGGGTGAGGACACAGCAATTTTAAAAAGTTCAAAGCCGCAAATAAAACCAATAATCGTCAGAAAAACGCGAATAACAGCCTTTAACATTCTTGCACCCCCTTTCCGGCTTGGATTCATACTCATGCTACCCCAATTTTTAATATATTATAACTTATATTTTTGCCCTCTTACAAGAGGAATTATACCTCCCGGGGCAAAAATCACCGCCGTATCATAATTTTGCCGCTAATAAAAAAGACATCACCTGCGATGTCTTTCTAGACAGCAAAAAATTGTGCAATCAGAATGTTCGTCTGCTCAGCTTTCCGCATCCTCTGCGCTGTCTTCGCTGTCGTTTTGATGATTAAAGAGTTTTTCCAGATAGCAGACGATTTCATTTCTATCTATCCCCTTGACCATCAACAGCTCGCTCATCAAAATTTGTTTGGCGCTTTCCAGCATTTTCCTTTCGCCGGAGGAAAGGCCTTTCCTCTTTTCCCGCAGGAGAAGGGTGCGGACGACTTCGGCAACCTTGAAGATATTGCCGCTCTTGATTTTGTCCATATTGGCCCGGTAACGGCGATTCCAGTTAGGATTGGTGATCTCTTCCATGTTCTCCAGAATTTCAAATACCTCCCCCAGGGATCCCTTGCCGATAACGTCACGCAGACCAATTCTCTCCACATTATCCATGGGGATCATTACCTTGATATCTCCTACCGGCATATTCATAACATAGTATTTTTTTCGATCGCCTAAAATTTCCTTTTCCTCGATCGATTCGATCACACCTGCGCCGTGCATGGGATAGACAACTTTATCTCCAATGTTAAACATTTAATCCCGTCCTCCTTAAAATCCTAGGGGGAAAACCGCTAACCCAGGTAATAAAATCATCAAGCGGGGTATCTCTTTACTTGCGCGCAAGATAGTGGCGTTAATGCGGTTTTAATGGGAAACAAGCACAAAAACTTACTATTGCCCGCCGCAGCTAGGCATATAGTTTGTACAATTTTAACATAGATCCTGTCCCCTGTCAAACAAAAGAAAAACTGAATTTTATCACATGCCGGCTGTAATGTCAATAAGCAAAAAAAAGGCGTAATACTGGCATATTGCCGGAAAACAGCCCCCTGCCCCAACAAGAAGTAATATTATATATATTCTGTAAATTTATTAATTAGCTGCCGCCGCCGATTGCTTACCAGAAAGTTGACAACGTTTAAAAATAACAAGTATAATATATTTGCCACAAAGAAAAGAGGTGTCTAAGGTATGGTTATCAGGAATAAAGAAGTTGTCTGCCTGTTTCAGGATAAAGTTTCGGAGCTTTTGCTCAAGCATCGCAGCATTTTGGATACCCTCTCCAAACACGGGGGATCGGCCGCACGGGTAAACAGATCTATCAGCAAAGCTGTGACCAATTGCGGATGTATCTCCATTCATGCGCGCAAACAGGAGATCCCGCCGGAGGCCTCCCTGGAGGATTGCCGTAAATACATGGATTCCCATCTGGACGGAAACCTTTGTGAAAGTTGCCGGGAAACAATTCAGGAAGAAATTGGCAACAACCTCTTTTACCTCGCTGCCCTTTGCCACCTTTTAAATATTAATCTTGAAGATGTTTATCAAAAAGAATATGAGAAGCTCAGTGCCCTGGGATATTTTCACATGCTATGATCCTCTCGGGGTTTGTCCATACCTCTTGCAGCGTTTTCAGCCCTTCAGCACGAGATCCAGCGTTTCTTTAATGGTGGAAACGCCGGAAATTGTCATATCCTGATTTATGCTCTTTAAAGTCTCCCCAAAACTTCTGCTCAAGTTTCCCTGAGGAACGATACAGCGCTTAAAACCCATTTTTATCCCCTCCCGCAGGCGTTCTTCCAGCCTGCTGACGGGGCGTACCTCCCCCGTCAGCCCGATCTCCCCCGCCACCAGGGTATGGGGCAGCACAGGCCTTTCCCGAAAGCTGGAAGCGATACTGAGGGCCACCCCCAGATCCGCTGCCGGTTCCATCACCTTCACACCGCCGACAGCGTTGGCAAAAACATCGCCGTTATAAAGCTGCAGGCCAAGCCTCTTTTCCAGGACGGCGATGATCAGCGCCACCCTGTTATAATCGAGCCCCGTAAAGACGCGGCGGGGATTCCCCCCGAAATAGGAGGGGGTAACCAGGGCCTGGATCTCCACCAGCAGAGGGCGGGTCCCTTCCATAAAAGGCACGACGACAGAGCCGGCCGTATCCTTGGGCCGTTGTTCCAGAAAGAGGGCCGAAGGATTCTCCACTTCCACCAAACCCCGGGATTCCATGGTAAAAATGCCTATTTCATTCGTGGAGCCAAAGCGGTTTTTAACCCCGCGGAGGATGCGGTAATTTTGGTAGCGTTCCCCTTCAAGATAGAGAACGCAATCGACCATATGTTCCAGCAGCCGGGGCCCGGCGATCGTTCCCTCCTTGGTGACATGCCCGACGATAAAAAAGGTAAACTGGCGGTGTTTGGCCATCTGCACCAGGGAGGCCGTGACCTCCCGCACCTGGACCACACTTCCGGGGACGGTTCCTATTTCGCTTTTCATGATCGTTTGGATGGAATCCAGGATGACCAAGTGGGGTGTATTTTGCAGCAGCTGTTTTTCAATGGCATTGTACTCGGTTTCGGCAAGGACCAGCAGGGGCCCCCTGGCCGAACCCAGCCTGGCGGCGCGCATCCGCACCTGCTGCAGGGATTCTTCTCCGGTTACATAGATTACCCGATAACCCAGGGCGGCCAGTCTCAGGGCCACCTGCAGGAGTAGCGTCGATTTACCGATGCCGGGATCGCCGCCCACCAAAATGGTGGAGCCCGGGACAGCGCCGCCGCCCAGAACCCGATCGAACTCGCCGACACCCGTCAGGAAGCGTTCCTCTTTTAAAGGAACGATCTCCCCCAGCAGCTGGAGTTCGCCCTCGCCCCTGCGCAAAGAGCCGCCTTTCGTTGACTGTTTCAGAATACGCTCTTCCTGAAAGGTTTGCCAGCCCTGGCAGGAGGGGCAGCGCCCCATCCATTTGTATGCCTCATAGCCGCATTCCCGGCAAATAAAAAGGGTCTTTTCTTTGGCCATTAGGCTAATCGCCCCCCGGGCCGGCAGAAAAAGAATCGTTTTTTTCACCAAGATAGAGAAATAATTTCTGCAGGTTGGTGATATCCCAATCCGTGCCATTTTCCGGCGTTTCCAGTATCGCCGGAAGATCCTCCGGCCATGAATGACGCAAAAAGGTTTTAAATCCCTCTTCGCCAATCATACCTTCCCCCAGGTGGGCATGCCGGTCCCGATGGGAGCCGCAGGGGGTACCCGTGTCGTTAACATGCAAAACCCTGATATGCCCAAAGCCAAGATGATGGTCCACTTCCTTTAGCAGCGCTTCCGCTCCACCGGCAGTGGAAAAATCATATCCCGCCGCCCAGGTATGGGCCGTATCCAGGCAAACCCCCAATGATACTTCATTTTTCAGGCTGGCCAAAACATAACCGATGGCGGCAAAAGAGCCGCCCAGCGAATGGCCGCTCCCGGCAGTGTTTTCCAGTAACAACTGCACCTTATCGGGCCAATGGCTGCTTTCCTCTTTGATAGTTGTAATAAATAGCTCCAGGCCCTCCTCAAAGCCCATCCCCCGGTGGCTCCCCATATGCAGCACAACAAAAGGGGCATGCAAACAGGCCGCCCTTTCCATCGTTTCGCGAAGCAACTGCCTGGATTTAAGGTAAAACTCTTCTTTAGCTGCGGAGAGATTGATCAGATAGGGGGCATGCACGACGAGGGGGTAAATACCGTTTGCCTTGAGGATATCTGCTCTCTTTCCCAGTTCCTCGGGGTTTAAAACGGGGGATCGCCAAGATGTGGGATTACCGGCAAAAATTTGCACCGCTTGACAGCCAATCCGTGCAGCACGCTCTACATTTTTGGCAAAACCGCCCTTTTGGGGCATATGAATACCAGATCTCATGATCAAATGTCGCATCCTTTACTCAGATCGTTCGCGCCAGTGATCATATCCAATAATGGGAAGCCTGTCAAATTTTGCCGCTAATAAAGCTCTTGCAATATGGCATTGATTACGCCCTGCAAAAAGGCGAAGACTTCATAGCTGAGACCAACGCCGAATTTGTTCCTTTCTAAAATCTTTACGCCAAAAACGATTATTTCCTGGGGAAGTTTAGCGGAAAAAGCATCGTCTTTCATCTCAAAAATTTGGGAAAGGTACAGCGCATGAATGGTTTGGGAAAAAATGCTCTTTAAATCCGCGTCGAGAGGGAAATGCCTGCGAATGAATCCCCCCTGGCCTACTTCCCCCTGGTAGGCATCGATAACGATCAGCTTATCCGCTCCAGCCACGAGCTGCACAGACATCTGCCCCGGGTTGCCCAGCTCCCCTATTGTCACCCATTCCGGCAGGATCTCCCGCCGCAGTCGGCGGATGATATGGATGCCAACACCGTCATCAAAGGCAAGAATATTGCCGCATCCGATAATCTTAATACTCTTCAAGTAACCTTCCTCCCCTATTATTATTCTTGCCCCAAAAAAAACACTACGGGGAAGATTCTGAATGTATTATTTAAAAAAAATTAATACATTGAAACATTTTATATAATAGCAAATATATTCAAAATAAATGCTGTTGTTGTATTATACTATCTTCTGCTCATTTCGGCAAGAATTTTTTCCGTCGCTTCCCGGGGGGAAGGATGCTCGATAATCGGCCTGCCGATAACCAGATAGCTGGCGCCGTTTTCCATGGCCCGCACCGGCGTCATGATGCGCTGCTGGTCGCCGGAAGCCGACCATGAGGGCCTTACCCCGGGGGTTACGATGATAAAATCATCACCGATTGCCCGTCTGATGGCAGGGGCTTCCCAAGGGGAGGCCACGATACCGTTTAGCCCGCTTTCTTTGGCCATGTGGGCCAGGTGAAAGACATGTTCCTGCAGATCCCTGGCCACTCCGGCCTCTTCGCTCAGCGTTTTTTGAGTAAAAGAGGTCAGAACGGTGACGCCGAGAATGAGGGGGCAGGGAACGCCCAATTGCCGGGAAGCATCTTTCGCCGCCTCCACGGTGCGCAGGGCCATCTCCCGGCCGCCGCTCAAATGAATGTTGAACATATCCACGCCATGGTAAACTGCCGCCCTAGCCGCCTGGGCCACGGTGTTGGGAATATCGTGAAATTTAAGATCGAGAAAGATGCGCACCCCGATCTTTTTCAGGCCGTTAATAACCCGGGGGCCAGAGGAAACGAAAAGTTTCAGGCCGATCTTAAAATAAGTTATGGGAGGGAAAAGACGATTAACCAACATGTAGGCATCTTCTTCGTTAGCTACATCCAGTGCTACAATTATTTTTTCTGCCAATTGTTCAGTGGTATTTTGTTCCCCAAACAATGCCATCACACGCACCTTTCCAGCTTTTTTCCCACGATTGAAACATGGTTGTTCTCAGCAGGACTAGTTAAAATCCCCGGTGAGCTGCACCGGTTATCTCCATAGGAGAACCCAGTCCCTCCTTTTCCAGATAATCCTCCAGTTCTCCCGTCAGCCGGGGAATCGTCAGCGGATCAGAAAAATTAGCGGAACCAACGGCCACGGCAACAGCGCCGGCCATAAAAAATTGCAGGCAGTCCTCCAACGCGGCAATACCCCCCATGCCGATCAGGGGTATTTGCACGGAGGCAAAAACATCGTAAACCATGCGCACGGCCAGGGGCCTGATGGCCGGGCCTGAAAGCCCACCCGTACCGTTTCCCAGCAAAGGACGCCTGGAAAAAATATCGATGACCATTCCCTGAAAGGTGTTGACCAGGGAGAGAATATCCGCGCCGCCGCCTTCCGCAGCTCGTGCCAGCTCGGCAATATCTGTGACATTGGGCGTCAGCTTGACGATGAGGGGCAGCGAACAAACGGGGCGGACCCTTTCCACCAGGGAGGCAAGAATGGCCGGTGATGTTCCGAAAAAAATGCCGCCTTTTTGCACATTGGGGCAGGATACGTTCAGTTCGACGGCCAGCAGAGACTCCCCTGCCCCGGAAAGTTCCCGGGCCAGTATCACATAATCCTCCTCCGTATCGCCGGCGATATTGACGATCACCTTTGCCCCGTGCTTTTGCAGGCGGGGCAGCTCCCTGTCAAGAAAAGCTTCCAGCCCGGGGTTCTGCAGCCCAATGGCATTTAACATTCCGGCAGGAGTTTCCGCAATGCGGGGAGGCGGATTGCCCTGACGGGGCCGCAGGGTTAGCCCCTTGACGACGATGGCGCCCAAATCCCCCAGATCGAGCAGGGAAGCAAATTCCTCCCCAAAAGCAAATGTCCCCGAAGCAGCCAGAAAGGGGGTTTTTAGGGCCAGGGGCCCCAGCCTGACGCCGAGTTCCGCCATTACCACACCACCTCCCGGGGATTAAAAACCGGCCCATCCCGGCAGACCCGCTTAAAAACCGTTCCATTTTCCCCATCTGTTATCTCCACCGGACAACCCTGGCAGGCCCCGATTCCACAGGCCATCCTTTCTTCCAGCGAAAACTGCATGTAAACCCCTTTGCCTCGATGCATCCCGGCGATCTTTTGCATCATGGGCCGGGGGCCGCAGGCAAACAGCTCCTGCGGCAACAATCCCCGCCTTAAATGGGACCCGTACAAATCTGTTACAAACCCCTTAAAACCTTTGGAACCATCCTCTGTGGCCAGGTTCACCTCCACCCCGGGGAAAAGATATCTTTCCACGGGAAGCAGCTCCGGCTCCCCGGGGGCTCCATAGTAAAGCAACACTTCCTTCCCGGCTTCCCGCAGCGTTTTTGCCAGGAATAACAGCGGCGCCACACCAACCCCCCCGCCCAGCAGCACAGAGGTTTTAAGTTCTTCCCCGGCCCTGAAGCCATTGCCCAGGGGGCCCAGGCAGTCCAGTTCATCGCCCCGGCAAACACCGCTGAGGATCTTTGTCCCCATTCCTCTGAGGCGGAAGATGATCTGCACAAGCCCCCTTGCAGGAGAGGCGCCCGCAATGCTGAAAGGCCGCCTTAAAAAAGGAACCGGGCCCGCCCCGAGCCTAATATGCACAAATTGGCCGGGTCGGGATTCCCTGGCCAGACGTTCATCCTGCAGCGTGAGGGAAAAGCATCCGCCGGCTACCTCTTCGTTTTCCCAGACCTTTGCCCTGGATAAAAACACTCAGACCGACTCCCTGTGTATGGCAGCCTTAACCGCCTCAGTAAAACCCGGGGAAAAACCCTTAACCATGCCGGATAGCATCTTGATCTCCCCGCCGACCATGGTCAACACGGGATAACCTTTAAGTTTCCAGCCCTGAAAGGGTGTGTTTTTCCCCTTGGAATAAAAGCTGTCCCTGTCTACAGACCGCTCCTTCTGCAGATCGATGACGACCAGATCCGCTGCAGAACCGGGGGCCAGGGTTCCCCCGGGCACACCCAGGATACGGGAAGGGGCAATGGATAAAAGCTCAACCAGCTGCCCCCAGGATATCCGTTCTTTTAACAGCAAGCGGGTAATCACCAGGGGAAGGGCGGTTTCCAAACCGACGACGCCAAAGGGCGCCCCCAGAAAATCCTTTTCCTTATCCTGCCGCCGGTGAGGCGCATGATCGGTGGCAATAACGCCGATCAGGCCGTCTTGCAGCGCCTGCTGCAGCGCCTGGCGATCGGCCCTTTCCCGCAAGGGGGGATTCATCTTGGCATCGCAGGAAAAAAGTCCCAGTGCCTCCTCGGTAAGGAACAGATGGTGGGGGGTCACCTCGGCGGTAAAAGCGGTTCCCCTTTCCGCGGCCCATCCCAGCAGCGCTACACTTTTTTGTGAGCTGATGTGGGCAAGGTGCAGTTTTCCGCCGACTTCCTCCTGCAACAGCAGATCCCTGGCCACCATGGCCGCCTCGGCGGCAGGCCGCTGAACCGGAAGCCCCAGACGGTAGCCGGTGGGACCGGCATGCGCGGCCCCCCCATCGGCAATGGTCAGATCCTCGCAATGGGAAATGATGGGCAGGCCCAGGGAAAAGGCCATCTGCATGGCACGGAGCATCAGGCCCCCATCCATGACGGGCCTCCCATCATCGGAAAAGCCTCTGGCGCCTTCCTCAGCCAACTCCCACATATCAGCCAGTTCTTTGCCCTCCTGGCCCCGGGAAATGGCCCCCAAAGGGTAAACGCGGGCCAGGGCCGCTTTGCCGGCTTGTTCCCTGATATAGGAGAGCACGGTTTTATGATCGGCAGGGGGGGTGGTATTGGGCATACAAGCCAGGGAGGTAAACCCCCCCGCCACAGCAGCCGCTGATCCGCTGGCGATAGTTTCCTTACTTTCGCCGCCCGGTTCCCGCAGATGAACATGCATATCGATCAGGCCCGGCAGTACTATTTTCCCTTCCAGCTCGATGACCGGCCTGTCGGCACCGGCAATGGATCTGGAAACCGCTTCAATTTTGCCGCCCCGTATTAATATTTCCGCCGGCCCGGCCCACCCTGCCGCCGGATCGTGCAAGATACCTCCCCTGAGGAGTAGCTCCATTTAGACCATCCTTTCGGAGATAAGCAGGTCTAGAACGGCCATGCGCACATAAACCCCGTTCTGGACCTGTTTTTGAATGAGCATTTTTTGCGGATAAGCCTCTGCCAAAAAGTCCAGTGCCTCGCCGCTCATTTCCACCCCAAGGTTAACCGGCCCCGGATGCATGACGTAAGGCACCTCTTTGAGCATGGCCAGCCTTTTTTTATTTAAGCCATAAAGGGCCGCATAGGCAGTGGCAGAGGGGAAAAGACGCCGGTGGCGCTCTGTCTGCATCCGCAATAAATAGAGCAGATCGCCCTGGGAGAGAACATCGTCAAGGCTGTAGGAATAATCGAAATCCGGGTAGGCCAGCTCTGCCGGAAGAAAGGCAGGAGGGCCAACCAAAATAATGCGGGCATTAAAAACCGGCAGGGCCAGCAGATGCGAGCGGGCAACCCTGCTGTGCAGGATATCCCCCACGATGATTACTTCCAGGCCGGAAAGGGCAATCCCGCTTTCCAACAGGGTAAAAATATCCAGGAGCGCCTGGGTTGGATGTTGGTAGCAGCCTTCGCCCCCGCTGATGAGAGGAATAGCTGTCAGCTGCTTTATTTTAGCAAACAGTCCGGGCAGACTGTGCCGGAAGATGAGGGCATCCGCGCCGAGGGCTTCCAGGGTTTTCACGGTATCCTCCAGGCTTTCCCCTTTTTTTTCGCTGTTATGCTCCGGCCGGAGATCCACCAGATTTCCCCCCAGCTTGCGCACAGCCAGTTCGAAGGAAACCCTGGTCCTCGTGCTCGGCTCCCAAAAAGAGAGGACAACATTTTTGCCCTTGAGGGCCGAGAAGACCGCCCCCCGATCTTCTGCTTTATAATAAGCCGCCCTTTGGAAAATTTCTTCCATGGCCGGCAGCGAAAGGTCTTCCATCGACAGCAGGTGGCCGGGAAACAAAGCAAACACTCCTCCTGAGATACCTTATTCTAGTAGTGTAACCAAAAATATGATTATACTGCATAAACTTCATTTGCAAAATGCTCGCTGAAATCAGCAGCCATTTGACTTACAATTTTTCGCCCGGGGCTAATTGAACATCCTGTTCAGACCCCCTAAAAATGGCATCCTGCCATTTTTGCTTCAAAATTGTTGCGTCTTCATGGGCTGATTTTTCAGCTCACATTAAAGCAAACTAAAGTTTTATGCAGAAAAACCATACTTTATGCAGTGGAATCAAAATATATATTCGGCAAAACCTGCTCCCCTTCCTCCATCTTTTATTTTTTTCTGCAAATATTATGTTTTTTTGTCCATCATCTGTTAAAATAGAACGAGAAAAATTAACGGAGGCTCTTTTCATGTTCAAGAGAAAAAAATACGCATTCTTTTTTTTGCTGGTCGCCCTTTGTTTTTTAGGCTTTTTATTTTTCAGGCTCCTGCCGGCAACTTTCTCCGGGGAAACCCCTGCGGCGGAGGGGCTGGAAACACCGGAGGCAGATGGCAATAAAAATAAAGACCCCGGTAACTACCCGGTCAGCGGTAATTCAAATGGTTTTGATATACCCGAAGAAGTGCCGGAGGCCCCGAGCGGGGAACCCGGCCCGGCCCCCGCCGCCCCGGCTGATGAAAACCTGCCGCCCCTGGAAATTGATCAGGCCCTCATGGAAAAGTTAAGTTTCCTGCAAAGCCCCATCCCCGGCGCCCGGGTGACCAGTAGGGATTCACAGCTTCCGGGCGCGCCGAGGGCATACCGGAACGGGACCCATGAGGGATTGGATTTTTATGATGGAGCCTGCGGGGTTTCCATCCAAAACGGCAACCCGGTCTACGCCGCCGGCGAGGGAATAGTTTGCCGCATAGATCATCACTATACAGAGCTCTCTGAGGAGGAAAGAACGGGAATACTCGAGGTTTGCAGCAGGCAGGAGGATACGCCGGCGGATCTCTTGGATAAACTGAGAGGGCGGCAGGTTTGGATTCGTCATTCCGGTGGTGTAATAACGGTTTATGCGCATCTGAGCAGCGTGGCGGAACTGCAGGAGGGCGATCATGTCGAAGCAGGAAACTACATCGGCAACATCGGAAATTCCGGCACCAGCGATGGCATGAAGGGAACCGGGGACAATGCCCATCTGCATTTTGAAATCTGGATCGGGGAACAGTACCTGGGCCATGGGCTTCCTGCCAAAGAAACAAGAAAACTGCTGCAGGAACTGCTGGAATCCTGACAGAAACAAACGGCTGTTGCCCCTTGCCCTGTTATTCCTTTTCCCTTTGGGTGAGATATCTGAGCATATTGCGGTAGGCCCGGTGCTGTATATTTAAGACCTCGTTGATGATCCTGTATTTTGCCGACAGGCTGGAAGTGGATACCTTATACTGCCCCGCCAGTGTTTTCTGGGTCAGGCTAAGCAGATGGTACCTGGACAGGGCATACTCCAGGGCGGCGGACCAGGTCTCCACCTTGTAAATGAGGGGATAGCGGGGATAAAAATTATTTAAAAAGTCTATCCAAATCGCCTGCACATCCTCATAAAAGGTTTCGTTGTAACACCTGCTGAGGCGCATGTTCTGCAAAGTACGCTCCAAAACTTCCTGCCATGATTGCAGCCACCTTGGCGCCAGCAGGGGATAATAGGAAAGATCCACGTCGCGCAGGGAACCATCCATAAAGACACAAATTAGTCCCTTCACGCCCATGTTTTTCAGTTCCAGGAGGGCCTTTAACCGCAGCCTTTGTTTAATCCAGGGATTTCTCACAAATTCGAGCAGGTTTTCCCTGCCGCCCTCATTCCCTAGCAAACTGTACAGCCGTATGGCTTTTTCCACAACCTGTTCATTTTTCTGATAGAGTGATTGCCACAAAACATAGCGCATATTGCGATCGTCCCGGTAGCGCTGCAGCAGCCTCTCATCCTCGACACAGATAACCCTGTTGATGGTGCTGGCGTTCCCCCCGGCGGGCAGCATTTCCCTATCCTCCTCACTCAGGGCAAAAAGAATATCTTCCGCTTCCTCGGCCATTTCACCCTGGGGGGAAACCTGCAGGTAAAGATTGAGGTAATAGCGGGCCCTATCCACCTCATCCATCAGCCCATAGTTGATGGCCATCAGAAAATAGCAGCCTGTCAGGGACGGATCCAGTTTGTTGACGATGTGGGAAAACAGTTTGTTGGCCTTTTCCAGGCGGTTCATCCTGCTCAGCAGACAAGCCAAATGATAATGATAAAGAGGATTTTCCGGCTCCACTTCAGTCGTTTTCCTAAAAAAAAGAAGAGCCTTTTCCAGCTTATTTTTCTGTAAATAGTAGTTTCCCTTTTCGAAATAGTAACTGCTCGTTTGCCCGAAAGGGACTACCCTAGATTCCAAACCCCTCCGTAATTTCACCTTTTCTCACCACTTTTGCAATTGATCGCTTTACATGTATATATTTCCACTCTGCAGCAGTAGTTATAATCTCTTTTATGAATAATTTCGCTAAGGATAAAATTTTTCCTGCAAGACCAGGAATTTTTTCATGCCCCCGGTGTTTCTTCCTCTTTCCAGCCGGTAAAGATACTTCTGCCCAGGAAACGGTCAAACTTGGTCCAGGTCAGATCTTCCCGGCTGCCGCCCTCCATCACCTGCAAAAATTGCCTCAGCCTGGCGCTGATCAGATCGGCATGAAAAAGGGCAAAGGCATTTATGGTCCTGGGGGTTTCCGGTGAACCCCACTCCTTTTCCCCGTGGTGGCTGACCAGCATATGTTCCAGCTCCAACCGCAGATGATCGGGAAAGGAAGGAACCAGCCCCATTTTCTCCCGCAAAATGCCCAGGCCTATGATGATATGGCCCAGCAAACGCCCCTGATCTGTTTGCTGAAAGGTAAAACTATCTTGATCGTACTCCTCTATTTTACCCACATCGTGAAATATTGCCCCGGTCACGAGCAGGGGGACAGAAATTTTTTGCGGATAGAGTTCGGCAATCTTCAAACAGAGATCGATCACTTCTAATGTATGCTCCAGAAGGCCCCCGAGATAATTGTGATGGATCAATTTTGCTGCCGGCGCTCTTAAAAATTTTTGCACGATCTTTTCATCCGCAAAGAGCATGCCGAGCAGCCGGCCAAGATATTTGTCGCCGACATGCCGGGAGATCAACCGCTGCAGGGTTTCCCACATCTCGGCGGGATCCCGGACGGCCACCGGCTGGAAATAGGCGGGGTTAACATGTTCCCTGCTAACCTTCTCATAGTAATTTATTATGACCTGGGGCCCATGATATTCCTTTACTTCCCCCGAAATTAAAAGAATATCATCCTGCCTGATCGGCTCCGTGACCATGGAACGATCCCAGATAATACCCTTTATGCTTCCGCTGACATCGCCCAGCATAAGTTTTAAAAATGAATCCCCTGCCCTGGATGGGGCGGAAAAAGCCAGTTCCTGGATATCAAAGACGACGAACTGTGCCTGCACAGGACTGCCAATGCGCAGATCCCTCACAAATTGTTTACCCAACAATATCCCCCCTGTTATGCGATGCTTTAAAAACATCCACATAGGAATCGCAGTAAATATCCTGATTGAGAAGAACCCGGGCGGTAGCTATCGCCTCCAGGAGTTCTTCATCGCAAACGTCGGCAATGGCGGAATCCAACCCGCAAGCCATGGCCATGACAGCAAAGGTGCGGTTGATCAGCCTGCGGTTCGCCGTCCCCTGGGAGATATTGCTGAGGCCCAGCGTCGTCCGGGGAGGGGGATCGGAGAGCAGTTTAACCTGCCGCAGCGTTTCAAAAACCTCCGGCGAGTGGGCCTGTCCCACATTGCAGGGCAAAACCAGGGGATCGATATAGAGCCTGTCCGGGGAAAGACCATGGGCATCGCAATTGGCGACTAGTTCCATAGCCAGGACCAGACGTTTTTCCGCGTCCCCGGGTATGCCTTCTTCATTCATGGCCAGCCCGATGATCTCGGCATCATATTCCAGGGCCATGGCAAAAACCCGATCCATTTTTTCCTGGATGGCCGGCACCGAATTGATCATGACGGGGTTCCTGCAGATTTTCAGGCCGGCTTCTATGGCCTCATAATCGGTGGAATCAAGGCACAAGGGAAGCTTGGTCGTCTCCTGGACTACCTCCACCAGCCATTGCATGGCTCTGCTGCGATCTGCAGCGGCGGTGCCGACGTTGAGATCGAGATAGGCAGCGCCGGCGTCTTCCTGCTTTTTGGCCCATTTTTGCACGGGCCCGGGATCGCCGCGCAAGATTGCCTGGGCAATATCCCGGAACGATCCATTAATTCTTTCTCCGATAATAATCATGTTTTTCTGCACCCTCCTTCCCACTCATGTGATTCCACTGCAAAAAGTATGTTTCTTCTGCATAAACTCCATTTGCCAGACGTTCGCTGTAATCAGCAATCGCCCGGCTTACAATTTTTTATAGTTTAAGGCAACGCTGCCGAACTACATCCCATGGGCCTCCATCAGCTCATCGATGCTTTTTTTGATCAGCCGGACGGCATGGGGATGGCGCATGACAAGAATATCCATCCCGGCATGGAGCAGCGCCATGGCCGTCATTGCCTCCCAGGCCATGGAACGATGGGCCTGATCGCCCCAGGCAGGTTCGTCGCCAGCAGAAATAACGGCCTCTTTCTTGTTCCAGACCTCGTGCCCCACGTTGCCGATCAGAGGCATGGCCAGCATCTTGTCACCGCCCAGAGCTCCAAGACGGATCCTTTCCATGATGGAATAGCTGTATTCGATACCGTAGCCCAGGGCGGCAATGGTCGGATCCATGATGATCCGCCCCAGCAGCGGGGGGCTAACCTCGGAAATGAGGATGTTGAGCTGTTTGGCAATATTGATATCGATGGGGGACTGGGCAATCAGGCAGTGGCCGTGGATCATCGCCGCGGTGGCTATCGCCTTGTAATTGTCAGCCTCAGCCACACCCAGGAGCAGGTTTTCGCCGGCGGCAGATTCCGCCAGGGGCCCGATGAGCGCCTTGTCTTTTTCTGTTTTTCCGCAGCCGTAAACGATAAGCGGCACCCCCACGGCCCTCAGAACCCTTTGCAGCGCGGCGGCGCATTCCTCCGGGGCGGCATCCCGCCTGTCGGGATCAGCGCTTTTAAAATAGAGGGCAATGAGATCTGCACCGTAAACCTCAACACATTTTTTGGCCCAGGCCGCCGGATCGCTGCAAACGTCCCCGAAAAAGGCTTGTAAACTGCCCGGCCAGCCCTCGGGGGCCATATCCCAAACTTCCATGGCCACAAGAGGGCGATGGGGCATCTCCCCTTCGAAATGAAGAAAAGGCAGCGTGCTTTCCCCGCCGACCCTGGCAAGACTTTGGCGGGTCCCGCCCTGGGCGGCTGTCGCACCTAAAATAACTTCCCTGACCCGGCTTCTGTATTTTTCTTTATGAATTTCCACGGCCACGATACTTTCTCCTCCCTCCGGCCCAATAACAGGCGTATTCAAAGTCCTGTCAGCCGGAAAAGTTCGCTTTGGCAAATTTCTGCAGGCCGGGGGCTTCCCGGGGCCCGACGATCACATTCCATCCGGACTTTTTTTCCAGCCCTTCTTTTAAAACGGCAACCGCACCGGGAATAACGATCTCCCTATGGCTTACCTTTTGTTCCAGGCCGCCGGCCTTAATGGCCCCGGCAATCGTTTCCGCAGTAAATTTATTATCGGCATAAGCTGTCAGCACGGAGGTTCCCTTTGTATCCACGGCCAGAAGGAAGGCCGGTATGCGCGAAGCGCTTATCTCCCCCTCGATCAGAAAATAGGAAAGGGAAAAGTTTGTCGTGCAGTAAACGGGGGAATCCCTGTTCGTTTCGCCGACGGCATATAACCCGGGCTCCACGGCAGCCGGTTTTTGGGGATCCGCATAGATATTTGCCCGCCAGGTAAGCAGCGGAAGAATGTACTCCGGCCTATCCGCCCGCATCACGATAATGCCGGCATATTTCGCCA
>CAZAQM010000021.1:0-17222 GCA_964487385.1 uncultured Dethiobacter sp. | reverse complement strand
GGCGGAAGTGCTGGGGCTGGATACAAAAATAACCCGCCCCGTGGCCATGATTCCCCTGGGTTATCCGGCCGAAGAAACTGCGGAACCGGCAAAAAGGCCGCTCAGGGAAATGATCGTTTTTGTCTAGGGCTTTGGCAAAGGAATGCTGTTGCGCTAGTGCAATAAAGCGTTGCCCTCATCATCTTCCGCAGTATAAATATCTTCGATGTTTTCCCGCAAAACCTCTTCCAGCGGGAAGGAATGTTTGGCTACCTCGTCTGTGATAAAGAGGGGGGAGCCGCTGGTCAGGGCCAGGGCGACAGCATCGCTTGGCCGCGTATCGATGATGATCTCCTTCTCCTCTTTTTTCAGATAAATTTGTGCGTAATAAGTACCCTGCCGCTTGTCGTTGACAACTATTTTTTCGATGGAACCCCCCAGATTTTCGCAGATGGTTAAAATTAAATCGTAGGTCAACGGACGGGGAAACGTATATCCCTCCAGCTTCAGTGTTATGGCCTGGGCCTCTGTTAAACCGATACCAATGGGCAGAACGATCGTTTCCTCCTGATCGATGAGCAACAACAACGGATTTTCGGCAGGATCCAGTCCTATTCCTTTTACTTTGACAGAAATCATACCATCCCCGGCAATTTAGGCCGGTGGCCTCCTTTTCCCCGGAGCTGTTTATCTGCTCCATATCCCCGGTAATTCCTCCGGTAAGTCCTTAGGATAAAGATGACTTCCATTATACTTTTTTCCGGCGGTAAAAGCAATTAACTGAATCGATCCCGCCCCTGCCCGCTAGTCATTACCCGGCAGCCACCAGTGAAAGAAGCTCGTCTGCAGCTCTTTCCACCTCACCCTTTAGTTCCTCTATTCTTAACCCCAGATTCCCCCCGCGCTGCTGCTTTTCCACCGCCAGGGCCGCGTCCAGATCCGCCGTAAGCTGATCCAGAGCCAGTTGCTGCAGCGGAGGCAGCGGCTTTTTCCCCAGGCGGCTGAGGAAGGCATTTACCTTGGGATCGTATGGAAGCGCCACAAAGGGGATCCCGCTTACCGCGGCAAGAACAAGGGCATGGAGGCGCATTCCCATGAGCATGTCGAGCCCCCCAATCAGGCACATGACTTCCCTGTTGGAAAGGGGCCGATCGATTATGGGGCTTTGCTGCGAAAGGCGGGAGGCAACCTGCCGGGCCAAAGGCAGATCATCGGGCTGGTGGCAGGGAAGAAAAACAAGACGGGCTCTATATCGCTGTTCAAGATAAAGACATGCTTTGGTAATCGTTTCCAGCACCATCCCGCCGGCATCCGTTTCCCGGGGAAAAGAACGCAGGGCAATCCCCACATGCAACTGCCCATTTTCCCCGGCGATTTTTTGTGCCGACCAAAAATCCTCAACTTCCTGCCGGGTTGCCGGCTCCAGGGAGAAAACCGGGTCGGCAGCCACCCGCACCCTCCTCTGCACCCCTATCCGTGTTAAAAAATCGGCGGAAAGGGGGTCCCGCACACTGACCAGATCGACTCTGGTCAGGACTTTTTTTACCCACCTCCGGGCCAGGGGGTGCTGCAGCGGGCCCATCCCCTGGGCAAAAACGGCCACCTTTTTGCCCATGAAAAGCGCCAGCTCCATCATGCCCAGATAATAGGCCACCGAACGCAAGCTGGTGACATCCTGCAAAAGCCCGCCCCCACCGCTGATGAGCAGATCGGCACGGCACAGGGTGCGGAAAATTGAGGGCAGACAGGTGCGGGAAACAGACTGAACCCCATATGATCGGCGGGTATGCTGGGGATCCGCGGAAAAAACCACTATTTCCGCCCGGGGGAGACGGCGGCGCAAAATATCGATAATCGACTCCAGGATTGCCTCATCTCCGGTATTGTAAAAACCATAATAACCCGAAAGGGCAATGCAGGTCAAAAAGCCATCGCCTCCCCTACGCTTATTGTGCCGTGTTATATTTTCCCCGGATTAAAAAAATAACTTCGGTTTCCGCCAGAACACCGCGCCCATCATCCTTGGGGGAAAGCAGGAGATGATCCCGGGGTACGGCCTCCCCATCCCCCAGGTCTTTTCCGGAAGTCAGATCGGCAATCCCCCCGCCGGGAGCGGCAATGATCCCCGCCCTTCCGCCCCGCAGAATGAGCTCCGTGCCATGGCCGCCGAGAAGCCTGGTTCCCTGCTGCAGGACGACGATCTCATAAACAGGGGCGGGGCTAGGGACTGTGATAATCTCCCCGGAGGGCGGCTGACTCTCCGTTTCAACCGGAAACCCGGCCAGCTCGGACCTGAGGGTCCGGGAAAAGGTGCTGAGCCTGGCCTCCACCCAGCCGGCAGTGACCAACGGATCTTCCTCGGAACCGGGAACAACGCCCGTATCCGCCACGACGACGCGGCCCAGAAAAAACCCCGCCAGCAACAAAATTAAAGCCAGGGCCAGGGAAAAGGAACGCTTTTTCACTGCCCGCCGCCACCACTCCGGCCTGGCATTTTCATTTTCACCAGCTTGTTCTGTCAATTTGCCACCTCCTGAACCACAGGATGACAATAAAAGAGAGCCTGTTTTCAGATATAATTGGACATGTACTCGGCCACAAATTCATCCAAATCTTTGCCCTGCCTTTGCAGGCCCGTTTTTACCTCTTCGACCTGGTGATAAAGCCCCGGATCGTTTCGATCCTTTAAAAAGCGATAGAGCCCCAGCCGCCTGCCCAGGCTGAAATTCGCCCTTTCATCGGCAGGAAGGCTGAGATAACTGTTGACGACTCCGATCATCTTTTCCATATCCTCCGGAAGCTGGCCCTGAACCTCTTCCAGGAGGTTGAGGATATGATCGCTGACGATATGGCCGGTTCCGTCAAAATTTTGCAGGAGCAGCCTTTCTTCCATAGCCAGCCCATCGTCATTCTGAACCTGGAACTCGCCGCTGTCGATATACGGCTGCATGAGGTTGCCCTTTTGGGCGGCGAGGGTGCGCATGCGGACATAATGCGGATCAATGGCTGAAAGAACCATGGCGGTATCCAGGGCATGCTCCCTCCAGTACTTCCTTCCTCCAAGCCCCAAAAGAATATATTCGCACAGATTCAGGCCAGCTTCTTTGACCATCAGGCCTGCTTTTATCTGCTCTTCCGCCGTAACACCCTTGGACATGAAGTCCAAAAGGAAATCATTGCCCGATTCCATGCCGGTATGAATCCTGGTCAGTCCCGCTTCCCTTAACATCTTCAGCTGCTCCACGCTGCGCCTGGCGATGGATTTTGAACGTCCGTAAGTCGTGATCCGCTCCACGGAGGGAAACTGTTCCTTAATAAAGGAAATCACCTCAGCCAGTTCTTCGGGAGGCAGGATCATGCAGTCGGCATCCTGCAGAAAAACATTTTTTCCCCCCCTGAAAAGCCAGAAAGCAATCTGCAGCAGATCCGGCTCGTGATCATAAACAAGCTGCAGAATTTCGCGGTTTATCTCTTCCTTCCCCTGCTGAAGGGCGTACATCAACACCTTTTCTTCGGCCTCCTTGAGGCCGAGAATGTCCTTTTTGATCTCCTCCACTGGCCGCCGGGAAAACTTTTTCCCTTTATAAATTATACAAAAAAGACACTTGTTCCACGGGCAGTTCCGGGTCAGCCTGACAAACAAACTTTCCGCCTCGCTGGGCGGCCGGATTGGCCCTTGCTCAAAATTCACTTTATTTCACCACCAAACTTTTTTGACTGGAAGGCATTGTTCCCCCGACCGCTGCATTTGCCCTTCCCGTCTTTATCGTGATATAATCGCTTTAGCTGGAGGAAAACCATGGATGAACGTAGATATACGCTGCTCCGCCAAAAGATGATCCGGGAACAGCTGGAACCCAGGGGAATCGACGTCCCGGGGGTACTGGAAGCTTTCCGCAAAATACCCCGGCACCTCTTCGTAACAGAGGGGAGCCGCCACCTGGCCTATAACGATTATCCACTTTCCATCGGAGAAGAACAGACCATCTCCCAGCCTTATATCGTCGCTCTGATGACCCAATCCCTCTGTTTGCGCGGGCATGAAAAGGTGCTGGAGATAGGAACGGGATCGGGCTATCAGGCTGCTGTCCTTGCCGAGCTGGCAGAACATGTTTATACTGTCGAGCGTATTGAAAAGCTTTCCCTGCAGGCCAGAGCTGTGCTGGAGCATCTCGGGTACAACAATATCAGTTACAAAAGCGGCGACGGTACCGCCGGCTGGCCGGAAAACGGCCCTTTTGACGGCATACTCGTCACTGCTGCTGCCGGCGAAATCCCGGCAGCGCTGCTCGAACAGCTTCGCCCGGGAGGCCGCATGGTTATTCCCGTCGGAAGCCCGTTTTTGCAGGATCTGCTCCTCATTACCAGGGAGGAGACGGGCGCCAGGCAGCAAAAGCTTTGCGGCTGCCGCTTTGTTCCCCTCATTCCCTCCGGCTAAATCTTTTCCAGCTGAATATCGCCCCAAACCGCCATCCGATCATCCTTAACGATCAGCGCCCCCTCCACCCCGGGCAGCCCTGCGGCAAAATTGAGGGCATTCTTTAAATCCTGCGCCGATTGGACCTGGTTTCCCGCGGCAGTGGCAACAGCATCCGCCAGGGATGCGTTTTGCGCCAGTATCACGGCGGCATCCGCCCGGCCCCGGCTGAGGGAAGGGCCCACCGTCCCCGAAGAAGTGCAAAGCCCCCGGGAGCCCTGATCGGATCTTACCCGCACGGCCAGTTTGCCGCTAAAGGGCGAACTCCCGGCGTAAATGCCCACCTTGACCTCCTGCGGGCAGCAAATGAACAGGTCGCCGCCGTTTTCCACGATGACCTGGGGGTATTTTTGCAGGAGCCACATGCCCGCATACTGGGCAAAAGTGCCGGCCACAGCAGCCATCGGGCCCACCCCGGCCGTGTTCCCGGCCCGGACCATCTCCCGCGCCATGGCGGGAGCATCGGGACCGACAAGATAGGGTTCAAAAGTTTCCCGAAAAAGCGGGTCCCCGGCAAGATACTTTTCCAGCCGCCGCCTCTGCTGCCAGATATACTGTTCCAGCTGCCGCGGAAGATCGCCCGCCAGAGGCCGCCCCCCCACGGCTACCCACAGGTCCGTCTCCTTGACGGCTACGGTGAAATAATCCATCCCGGAAGGACAAAGCCCCCGGCGATAGTTTCTCAGGAAATGCTCCACTCTAGTAGCGGACCTCCATGGCCCTGGATGGGCAGGCGGTGATGCAATGCTCACAGATAATACATTTATCGCCCCTAAAACTGACCCGCATGGCAGGGCGCTCCATGACCAGGGCGCCGGCCGGACAGATCACGCTGCAGGCGCCGCAGTGGGTGCAGCGCTCCTCCACCCAGACGATCTCCTGCTCCAGGGGGAAGGTCCTTACCCCCCGGGAATGCAGAAAGTCCAGTCCGGCTTCATAATTTTCCTTTTCGCCGCTGATCTCTGCTACGATGCGGCCTTCCATCCTGGGATTAATATTTGCTCTTAGAATATTGACCATCAGGTTATAATCCTTGATCAAGGAATAAGTCAAAGGGTGTTCTACCACCGTCGCCGGAAAATAGAGTACCATTTTTTCTCTCATAGGAGCTCCCCCCCAACGCTTCTTTTATAATCGACCCCTTCATTTGTACAGGGAAGCGTAAATGCAGGCTTGGTCAGGAAAAACTCGCCTTTTTGGATCCATTCCTTCAACGTTTCGGCAATCTGCCTGGCCCCGGCGTAACTGGAAAGGGAAGCCGTGGGGACAACCTTTTCCCCAAGGGTTATCTGCCCGCTTTTCAGCTGGGCAAAGCTGACCCTGTCCAGCACCTCGCCCAGCCCCTGTGGATAGGATTGGCTATAGTCCACGATGGGTACGAAAATATCCTCATCTTTTACTGCTGTATATTGTAAGACCTCTTCGTCCAAAACAGGGATGGGCACCCCCAGCCCCACCATGAGCGAGGCGCCATAGCCCAGGAAGCTGACCCCCCGCAGCCACTTGGCAGACATCTGCTTCAGATCGCCGATGACGGCCAGGGTTCCTGCCGGGGAAAGGGGGACCCCATTCTCACCCCGGGGAGCACCCGGGGAATGCTGCGTCCCGAACCAGCTGATATAACCCACGCCGCCCCCCAAAAATATTTTTGTCCCCAACCCCATCGTGCGGTAGCGGGGATCGTTAAGAAGGGGGGAAAGCTGCCCCGATGTGCTATAGTTGGCATTTCCCAGGTTCGGTTTTAAAATTCCCATGTAGGTGTAAAGGGTGCGATCGGAGAGGTTTACCCCCACATTATAGTTCTGATAGGCATTGCGGGGATTATACAGAACGGCGTAAGGCAGATCCTCCAGCTTCACAGCCTTTTGGTAGCTTTTGCGCGGATAACAATCGGTGCCGTAACTGGAGGCATCCAGCAAAACTTCCCTCCCGGCGACCAGATCCTCGATAACATGTCCACCGCCATAGTTGAAATGACCGGGAAAGGATTTATTGGCCGGATCTGTCTCCGGTATCTGCGTGGCGCCCAGGTAGGCATCGACAGCAGCTATTCCTGCATAGGCTTCCACCCCATTGAGATAAATTTTGCTCATGCGCATGCGCGGTTTGGGATGGCCCAGGTTTAAAAATGCGCCGGAGGAACACATCGGCCCAAAGGTGCCCGTGGTCACCACATCGACATAGGATGCGGTTTCCTCAATTCCCCTTTCCTCAACCAGAGAGATGACTTCTTCGGCGGTAACGACGACTGCTGCTCCGGCTCGGATTTTTTCGTTAATTTCTTCATATGTTTTTTTAACCAATCAGGGGCACCTGCCTTTCCCAAATTCTTGTCCAACCGGACAATGTCGCTTGTTCCAGGAAAACATTTTTGCTATAGTGTTAAGTATATCATATTGATAAAAGACTGGGAAGAGGAAAGCGCAAGGTCCGGTTGGGGAGCACCCATTCCTGATCTGGAAGGAAAGTGCCATGAAGATTACCACTGTGCACATCGCCCGGGCAGGTATCATCGCCGCCCTTTACATAACCATTACCCTTCTGCTCTCAGCCATAAGCTTTGGCCCCATACAGGTAAGGATTGCCGAGGGGCTGACGCTGCTCCCCATTTTATTTCCCGAGGCGATCATCGGGCTGTTTTTGGGCTGCCTGCTGGCCAACATGCTGGGCCCCTTCGGGGCGGCGGATATCATTTTCGGCAGCCTCACGACGCTGTTAGCGGCGTGGCTTACCTACCGGTTCCGCCATAGCCCCGTCGCCTATTTAAGCCCCATCCTCCTCAACGCCTTTTTTGTCAGCCTTTACCTCTACCTGTTATTTGCCGTCCCCTACTGGCCCGCCGTTTTATCCATCGGGGCCGGCCAGAGCGCGGCAGTTCTCGGCCTGGGCCTCCCCCTGTTGCATCTGCTCAAAAAGAAACAAATATGAAAGCGGTTCTTTTGTTTCAGCAAAAAACTGAAACAAAAGAACCGCCCGGCTGCGTAGAAATTTTTCTTTCTGCCGCTGCTGCAGAATCATATGTAGGATTCATAGCAACAGCAATCCCGTTGTTATCTTCCCTTCTTTCTGCTCACCCTTAGTCCCCTTCCCCCCCGTAAAAAAGCGGGATCAATAGTTTGCTTCCCACAGGCGGGGGCGATTCATCGGCAAGCCCGTTTGCCTTCACTAGTGTCGAGGTCTTGACCCCGTACATGCGGGCAACCTTTAAAAGGTTATCTCCCTGCCGGACGGCATAGATGACCAGGCTCGTTTCCGGAGGCACGCGGAAGGGCACCACCACAGGATATTCATTCATTTCCCATGTTTTGACTTCCAGGGCGGCATGGGTAACCTGCAGGGTGGCCGACTCCACCGGAGCAAATTCCGTTCTATCCGGGCCAAAATAAACAGCGGCGCTGAAGCCCGGCCTTAGCCCGGGTATCTCCAGGGAACGGCTGAAATCCTCCTCCATCCTGACAGCCAGCGGCCATTGGTTTTCTTCCTCCCCGCCGGCTTGTTCCCTTTCCGGCGCCGGAAGATAAAAAATCGTTTTCTCCAGCACTCCGGAAACGGCAACGCTGTTTTCCTGCACATCAGCCTGCAGCTCCACTAGTCTGCAAGGGCCGGCGGTGATCTCCCTGGGATAGGGGAAAGATAATCTTTGAACCAGTTCAAGAGGTTCCCGGGCAATACCGGCAGGCCGCGGCAGCTGCAAACTTTCTTTTTTTACCTCGCCTTCCCGGATATCGGTAAGGACCTCCTGCTGGACCAGGCGGGTAACCCTCATATAAAGATCCACAAAAATTTTTTGCCGCGCCTTTTTACCCAATAAATCATGGGAGGCATATTCCACCTGCGGGAAAAAAGCCGCCTCCGCTCCCTTCTTCAGCGGAAAGGGTACCTGCTGCGAAAAGGGCAGCCTGCTTTCCCGAAAGCCCCTTTCTTTTCCGGCAATAAAGTAGGCCACGGTGACCAGCTCACCCTTCAAAAGGAAGCCCTCTTTCCCCTTTTCCGAAGAGTAATCGACCAGGCTGCAGGATAACGTTTTAATATAGTTGAGCTGCTCGGGAAAGTCCAGCTCGCCGGTCAGGATCAGTGGGATACTTTTTTCCCCTACCAGTTCCTCCGCAGAGATCACCCCCCGCACAACCTGTTCGGGAAGGATGTTCTTCGCCCCCAGGCCTATTTCCAGCTGCTGCGGGTCTGAAACAGTTAAAAAAATTTCAATTTCCGCCTGAAGCTGGTATAACCATTTGCCTTCCGACTCCAGCGGCTCCTGGTTGCCATCCAGGAAAGAGAGGCGGCCATGGCCGCTCACCGACATTCCCGGCAGTACGCCCGGGACGGGCGCCTCCCTTAGGAAATCCTCCGCTTCCCAGCCCACCTCTTTCGGTCCCCCGGCAGAATAAAAAACAGCCCTGCCCTCCACCTTGCCCCGGACGATGGCCTTATCCTTCTCCTCGATACTCATCTCTTGCAAACTTACCCGTGCGGCCAGATCGCCCAGTGGGAAAGGCCGATCGCCATCCCTGGCCGGTTCTTCTTCAATAAGCAAATCTTTTGTCAAAAAGAAACGTAAAACAGTTTCTCCGACCAGCGCTGTAAAATCAAGTCTGGTCGTCAGCAGTTCTGTTTTTCCTTCTTTTAAGGTTTTTCGCCCCATCATAGATCCCTCCTCGTCACGGTATACGCCTTCACATATTATAGTTATTAACGAAAGGATGAAGTTATGACAAGGCAGGAAAACCCATAAAAAATAAATTCCCGTCTATCTGCTTTAGAAAGCGGGAATTTAAGAGTATTGACCATTCATAGATATAAGGCAAATGTTAAAAGTTACTTTCCGGCGCAAAGGGCAATCATCCGATCGTCACCGCCGCAAAGACTTAATTCTACTGTTTCGGTAAGAACATCGGCATAGCTGAACGAATATCTTTGATGGTAATGTTCTTCATCGACTAGGACAACAAAGATGGAGGGGTAAGTATTTTCTAAAACCCCTACCTTTTCATAGGATTTCCGACGACCCCTGTTGGCCCGCAGTTTAATCTTTTTCCCGACATGAGTCTCCAGTTCTTTGCGGATCTGCAACAGGGTGTTTTTTGCGACCATCGTGCATCACCTCAAAGAAATTTTAACATAAAACTGCTATTTTGTCAAGGGAACCCTGAATTTTAGCAGTTATGCGGACCAATGTCAAGGATATTTCTTTTTTTCTACGTTTTTTACCAGTTTGCTTGGTTCATTTTGTATATTTATCGGCAACCTTACTGGCCCCGTATGAGTCCGGCTTAATGCGGGCATCATAACCACTGCCGGCAACCATGCCGACCATTTCCCTAATCAGCTCCCGGGTATCGCCGCGGGTACCCACATCCATGTGTATTTCCACGTTCAGTTGTGAAAACCCGTTTTCCGACAGCAGGGAGGTAAACCTGCCAGCGACATCGAGGCTAAGGGATGTTTCATAAAAGATCCTCTGCCTCATGCTTTGCAAAAAGCGCTGTTTTTCACTGCGGTAAAAATAGCGCCCTCCCTTCCCAACTCGGTGGATGATGATCGCCGTCACAAAATTCACTTCGGCCCCGTAGTGAGGCTGTGAATCTGTTCCGATGATGAGCTTGTACTGTTCCCCGGGTTGTTCCCTGACGTAGGCAACGATCTCCTTAAACGTCTCTTCCAGCGTCATCTTCCCACGAGTAGGGCTAGTAAAAATCATAGGACGACCTTCTTTCCATTTATTCCTACACGGGTCGACATAATATTAAGGAACACTATTATTATAAAGTATCTCGCTCAACTTTGCAAATTCGGCCAAAGAGAGGGTTTCTCCCCGGCAGTCGGGCCGAATGCCCGCCTCATCGAGGAGCTTTGACCACTGGGACTTCCCCAGCATCTCCACACCCGTGAGGGCGTTAAGAATTGTCTTGCGCCTTTTTTGGAAGGCGGCCCTGGCAATTTTCCACAAGAGATCTTCCCGGGTAACGGACACATTGGGCCGCGCCCCAACTTCCAGGAGGACCACTGCCGAATCCACTGCCGGACGGGGATAAAAAACCCCCCGGGATACCTTAAAAAGAAAACGGGGATCAGTATAATACCTGCAAAGGATGGTGAGCAGGCCGTAATCTTTTTGGCCCGCTTCGGCATTGATCCTGCGGGCAACCTCCAGCTGCACCATCAAGACCAGGAATCTCAGCGGCAACCGGCTTTGCAGGAGCTGGAAGAGGAGCGGCGTCGTCAGGTAATAGGGCAGGTTGGCCACGACCTTGATACTGCGGTTTCCCTCCTCCCGGCCCGGCGCCAGCCCCCAGCGCTGCCGGCAGATCTCCTCCAGGTCGAGGCGCCGCACGTCCCCCCGGACCACCTGCAGCCGCCCAAGGCCCCGCATGGCGGCCTGTTCCTCCAACAGCTCCGCCAGTCCTTTGTCCTGTTCGATGGCGATCACCCCGGCAACATTTCCTGCCATGGCCAAAGAGAGCGCTCCCGGACCGGCGCCAATATCCAGCACATAATCGTTCCCGCCCAAAGAGGCTGCCGCCAGAATTCTATCCCGGATATTCTTATCCACGAGAAAATGCTGCCCCTGTGCACGGCGCGGGGCCAGCCCCTTTTCCTGCAAAATTTTAGCCAGGTAGGCCGGGGAGGTAACCTCTTTGTCCGGTATCGCGGAACTAAGCGCTTTTTTTCCCATCAACTAACAGTCCCCTCGCAACAAATTCAGTTTCATACAATACAATATATCCTAGACGAGGCATGGATTTTTACAATGGAGCTCTGCCGGTTGTTTCCCTCTTTAATTATTCTTCCATCCAACCGGGTATGATATAATCATGTAAAAAATGAGGAGTATGCCCATGATTCCACTCCGCGATAATCTGCGTCCGGCAAGGTTTCCCATCATCAATATTTCCCTGATCATCATTAACGCTCTTATCTTTGTTAGTCAGTCAGCCATGGGTCCGGAAGAAACGTTGCAGCTCTTTTACCTTTATGGGGTTATCCCGCAGCGCATCCTGGAGCTCTCCGGCAGCGGGCCGTTGCCGTCGCTTTATATTCCTTTTATTACCTCCATCTTTCTTCACGTCAGCTGGTTTCACCTGCTCAGCAATATGCTCTATCTCTGGGTTTTCGGCGACAACGTGGAAGATCGTTTGGGGCACGGGGGCTACCTGCTCTTCTATCTTGCCTCAGGAATCGCCGCCAGTCTGGCGCATATCTTTACGGAGCCTTCATCACCGGTGCCGGTTATCGGGGCAAGCGGAGCTATTGCGGGGATTCTGGGCATCTACTTCATCTTCTACCCCCGGGCTAGGGTGCTCACCCTCATCCCCATCGGTTTCTTCATCACGACCGCCCGCATCTCAGCCAAGTATTTCCTCATCTTCTGGTTCTTCCTGCAGATCTTCAATGCCTTTCTCCTGTCGGGAGGCAACGCCCAAACTGTGGCCTGGTGGGCACATATCGGGGGTTTTATTTTTGGTGCGGCGGCCGGTATCCTTTGGCTCTTCTGGAAAAGGGCAGCTGCCTCCTGATTTTTTCATGGCAGACTTTTCCGCCGCCTGCCGGTGTTCGGACGGGCCCTTTCGGACGAGCCCCCCTGAGCTAGCGGGCAAAAACAGCAACGCTGACCCTCCGGGCTGCTGCACCCTTTAAAACGAGGGCGGCCCCATGGGCAGTTGCCCCCGTCGTAAGGATATCGTCGACAATGAGCAGGTGATCATAGCTCTTTTTCCCTTTTTTCCCTTCCCGGCAGCGAAAGGCCCCCTGCAGGTTTTTCCATCTCCCGGCACGCCCCAGGCCGGTTTGACTCTCCGTTTCCTTTACCCGCCCTAGAATATCCAGGACGGGGAGACCCAGTTCCCTGCCCACAACCTTGGCCAGCAGGGCCGCCTGGTTATAGCCCCTCGTTTTCTGTCGCCGGGCGGAAAGTGGGATGGGGACAACCGCCTCAAGAGAACCGGCCCAGGCGTAAGAAGCAAGCTTCCAGGATAAAAGCTTGCCCAGGGGTTCCGCCAGCCACTGCTTTTGGTGATATTTGAGGGCGTGAAGAGCTTTCCTGATCTCCCCCGCATAGTGTCCCACGGCACAGCAATGATCAAAGGCATAGTCATATTTCCAGCAGGAACAGCTAACCCTTCCATAAAATTCGCGGGCACATCCGGGACAGCCCTGCGCGATCCAGGGAAGGAGGGCCGCGCACCTGCCGCAGATTACCTCCGCAGCCCTTTCCCCCGGCATCCAGTCCGGGCCAACCGCGCCTTCCGGAAAAGGCCCCCTTAGAATTTCCCGGCAAAAGGGGCAGCGCGGTGGAAATAATATTTTTAGCAGCTGCGTTCCCAGGGACACCGGCGCACCCCCCCAATTTCATAATATAAATGACAACAATATTTGGGAAAAGAGAAAAATTGTTACATAAAAGGAAGGAAAACAAACTTTTATGTTGAATAACCTCTTTTAGCAAAAAAATAAACCTCGTTTTGTAAACGCAGAAAGGACGCAGCAAATGGAACAGACGATGGAATTGTCGGATACAGAAGCAGAAATATGGCGTTTAAAGGAAGTGCTAAAGGAAATTTATGATGAGAAAAAACAAATCTGCCATGAAATGCTCATAGTATCGGAACAGTTGGATCAGGAAATCAGCCGTTACCTCAAAATGGGCGGATTGGAGATCGATCGCTGAACAAAACAATAACCGGGTGGAAATAGTGCCATGCAAGTGCCTGCAGCTTTAATGATCCGGGCCGCCTACCAGTTTCAATTGCCCCGCAAGATCGCTATAGCGCTTTTCCACCCTGTTATTATTGATGGCTATACCCACAGCCTTGGACGAACCCACCAGGATGACCATCCTTTTGGCCCTGGTAATTCCCGTATAGAGAAGATTGCGCTGCAAGAGAATATAGTGTTGCGTGACCACGGGCATGACGACGACAGGGTATTCACTTCCCTGGCTCTTGTGGATGGAAACGGCATAGGAAAGGACGAGTTCGTCGAGCTCGTTCAGCTCATAGGGCACATGGCGCAGAGCATTCAGCTCCGGGTAAGAAACTGTCATCTCTCCCTCAGCAGCATTAATGGAGGCAATGCGTCCAATATCCCCATTAAAAACCTCCTTGCGGTAGTCGTTGCGAATCTGCATGACCTTGTCCCCCAGGCGAAAAACCGTGCTGCCATAATTTAACTCCTGCTTCTGTCCGGCAGGCGGGTTGAGCTCCTGCTGCAGGAGGCGGTTGAGCCTCTCCACCCCCACGGGGGTCTTGCGCATCGGCGTGAGCACCTGTATCTCCTCTACAGGATCGAAAGAAGCAAAGCGGGGAATCCTTTCCCGGCAAAGTTCCACGATGAGATGGGCTACTCTTTCGGGATCCTGCTCGGCAATAAAATAAAAGTCCTTTTGCCCTTGGTTATAAACGGGGAACTTGCCCCGGTTGATGCGGTGGGCATTGGTAACGATCGTACTTTCGGCAGCCTGCCGGAAAATAGTCTGCAGCCTGACACAAGGGATCACCCCGGAAGCAATCACGTCGCGGAGCACGCTTCCCGCCCCCACGGAGGGAAGCTGATCCACATCCCCCGCCAGCACCAGGCGGCACCCGGCCGGCACCGCTTTGAGCAGGCTGTTAAAGAGGAGCAGATCGACCATGGAAACCTCATCTATGATCAAAACCCCCGCCTCGAGAGGATTCTTTTCATTTTTTTGGAAGCTGGGAACCTCCCCTTCGGCATGGTTGTACTCCAGCAGGCGATGGATGGTGCGGGCCTCCATACCCGTAGCCTCGGACATCCGCTTGGCTGCTCTTCCCGTCGGTGCAGCCAGCAGGGTTTTGAGGCCATAGCGCCTGAAGAGCCTGATCATGGCCCGTATGATGGTGGTTTTCCCCGTTCCCGGGCCTCCGGTGATCACCATGACGCCGCTTTTGAATGCACCCCTTACCGCGGCAATCTGTTCCGGGGCCAGCTCCAGCCTTTCCCCCCGCATGATCTCCCCATTGAGGACCTCATCTCCCGGCGAATAAAGAAAGGAGCCGCCTTTGGCCAGGGCAAGCAGCTTTTCCGCCGCTCCCTTTTCGGCATGATAAAAATGGGAAAGATAAACTACCCGTTTTCCATCGGCATCGAGGCGATAGAAAAGCCGCTTTTGCCCGGCAAGTTCGCCAAGCTGTTCTTCCGCCACCCCGGCAAGCAGAGCTGCCGGGGCGTTTTCCGATTCAAGAAGGGGCTCCGCCTTTTGGCAGAGTTCCTCTTGCGGAAGATAGACATGTCCGTCTTCGGCAGCCCGGTTGAGCAGATAAAGCAGTGCCGCCCTGACGCGCTGGGGAGAATCGGCGGCCAGTCCCAGTTTTCTGGCAATCTTATCGGCTGTCAGAAAACCCATGCCGAAGACCTCATCGGCAGTGCGGTAAGGGTTTTCCCGCAGCAGGGCGATAGTTTGGGCCCCATAGTGCTTGAACAACCGTGCAGCGACCGCCGGGCTGACGCTATGCTCCTGAAGAAAAAGCATGACATCTTTTATTTCTTTGTTTTGCAAATAGCTTTCGTGTATGAAGGCCGCTCTTTTTGCCCCGATGCCGGGAATCTCCAGGAGCTTTTGCGGTGCATGCTCGATGATCTCCAGCGTCTCCATTTTAAAGCGTTTGACCAACAGCGAGGCCAGATGGGGGCCCACGCCTTTGATCATCCCGGAGGCCAGAAAGCCTTCCAGCCCTTTGATCGTCGCCGGCGCGGCCATTCCCCATTCTTTGACCTGCAGTTGTTTTCCATAGCGGGGATGAACCTTCCACTCCCCTTTCAGGCTAAGGACTTCCCCCTCCCGCAAGGCGGGGAAATAGCCCACGAAAGTAATAACTTCCTCATCTTCCCGTTTAAGGCGCCCGACGAGGTAGGATGTCTCTTCGCTGTAATAGGTAATGCGCTGAAGGGTACCCTGCACATTTTCCACCGTTAAAAAGCCCTCCCCCAAAATACTGGTACGCCGCATCCCCCGGCTCGCAAGCGGCAGAAAAACTTATCCCCGCCGGGGCAATCCTGCCTCCTGCCGCAACAAGTCCGCTTTATCAGTGCGTTCCCAGGTCAGATCCAGATCGTCCCTGCCGAAATGCCCATAGGCCGACAGGGCTGTATAAATAGGGCGGCGAAGATCGAGCTGATCGATAATGGCCGCCGGGCGCAGATCGAAATGTTTGTTAACCAGGCTTTCGATGAGGGAAGCGGGAACCTTTTCCGTGCCAAATGTCTCGATAAAAACGGAAACCGGGCGGGCCACGCCGATAGCGTAGGCCAGCTCCAGCTCACACTTGTCGGCCAATCCCGCGGCGACCACGTTTTTAGCCACATAGCGGGCCGCATAGCTTGCCGAGCGATCCACCTTGGTGGGATCCTTTCCGGAAAATGCCCCTCCGCCATGGCGTGAATATCCCCCATAGGTATCCACGATGATCTTCCGCCCGGTCACGCCGGTATCCCCCTGGGGGCCTCCGATGACAAAGCGGCCAGTGGGGTTGACATAATATTTTGTTTTGCTATCCAGCAGCTCTGCCGGGATAACTTTTTTGGCCACCTGTTCGATCAAGTCCTCCCGCATGCGGGAAAGGGAAATGTCGTCGCTATGCTGCGAGGAAAGAATTACGGCGGCGATGCGGGCTGGCCTTCCATCCCGGTACTCCACGGTAACCTGCGATTTGCCATCCGGCCGCAGATAGGGGAGGACCTTTTCCTTGCGGATTGCTGTCAGGGCCATAACCAGCTTATGGGCCAGGTAGATGGGCAGGGGCATCAGCTGGGGCGTCTCATTGCAGGCAAAGCCAAAAATAATGCCCTGATCGCCGGCTCCCGTCAAATTGTAGCCCTCTTCTTTTTCTTCACCGGTTTTCACTTCCAGGGCTTTGTTCACTCCCAGGGCGATATCCGTCGATTGCTCGTCAATGGAGGTCAGCACAGCACAGGTATCCGCATCGAAGCCATACTTGGCCCGGGTATAGCCCACATCCCGGACGGTTTGGCGGGCAATCCGCGGGATATCCACATAGCAGGAGGTGGAGATCTCACCGGCCACGAGAACCAACCCTGTCGTCACTAGGGTTTCCACGGCCACTCTCCCCTGGGGATCATCCCCCATGATGGCATCGAGAACCGCATCGGAAATGCGATCCGAGATCTTATCCGGATGGCCTTCGGTTACCGATTCCGAGGAAAATAAAACAACACCACTGTTTTTATTCATCAGCAATTTCCTCCTTTTACTACGATGCAGAAATAGTTCTGCTGTTGTAACGTTGCAACGGGCATCAGAAACTGTACTTTGCCCAGGGCGGCCTTAAAAAAAATGACCTCACCCGGAGGTCAGAGGTCACCATAAAGCAAACCTCTTATCTCCCAGGATAGCCGACAATCGAACAAAATGCCGGCCCTGTGGGATTTGGCACCAGCCGATCGGTCTTCAGGGCAAGGTATCTGCCGCCCCAGGTTGGAACAGCGTGCCGTCCCATTTTGCCGATCCGGTTGCCGGGGTTCATAGAGCCCGTCTCTCCCCCGCTCTGGATAAGAGTATAAAAATATTATGTCTTGCTGCTAGGCCTTGTCTGCAATGGCAAAGGTAAATTCCCCCGAAGCAACGACCTTGCCATCTACTTTGGCCAGCCCCCTGCCCCTGCCAACTCGCCCCCTTATTACGGTCAGGGTCGCCTCCAGGCGGAGCGTATCCCCTGGACGAACGATGCCGCGAAAATGAACATTGGAAAAACCCCGAAACAAAGCTGTCTTGCCCCTGAATTCCTCTTTGCTG
>CAZAQM010000020.1:9543-17601 GCA_964487385.1 uncultured Dethiobacter sp. | reverse complement strand
GCATAATAATCGAGGGCGCCGGTTTTAAGTTCCCTCATTTTTGTCCTTTTATCGCCGCCCTGGTAGCAGCGTGCCTCCATGGCCACGGCCAGATCGTCTGCCCGCCGAAAGGCGCTGACGAAAAGAGGGACCAGGAGGGGAACCATATTGCGTGCCCGGCGAAAAATATTGCCCGATTCAAAATCGGCGCCCCGGGCCATCTGTGCCTTGCGAATCTTATCGCTCTCCTCCATCAGTGTGGGAATAAAGCGCAGGGCAATGGTCATCATCATGGCAATCTCATGACCCGGAACGCCCAAAGGCCGAAGGGGCCTCAGTATGTATTCTATTCCATCAGCAAAAGCAACCGGCGAGGTCGTCAGAGTGATCAACAGGGTTGTCACGACCAGCAAAAAGAGGCGCAACGTCATAAAGACCCCAAAATGAACACCGGTCTCCTCCACGGTTAATGCCCCCAGACGAAAATAAACCTCTCCGCCCTTGGTAAAGAGAAAATGCAGCAAGAGCGTAAAAATTACTATATAAAAGATAGGTTTCAGGCCCCGCAGAAAATACCGCCCGGGAAGCCGGGAACTAAAAAAAATGATAAAGATGAATAATGCAAAAAAGGCCAGGCCGGGGAACGTTTTTATAAAAAAAAGGGAGACGATGAGCACCAGCAGATCGACTAGCTTTACACGGGGATCGAGCCGGTGCAGCAGGGAATTCCCCGGGATATAATGGCCCAGGGTGAAGCTTTGCATGCTCACAGCCCTCCCCTTCCGTCTTGACTGGAAAGTATCTCCGCTGCTGCTTCCTCGGCGGTAAAACAGTCTGTACGGATATTTCTGCCCCTCCTGCGGAGCTCCTGTAAAAGTTCGGTAAGCGGGGGAACCTCCAGACCTATTTCCCTGATCCGTTCCGCAAAAGCAAAGACATGGCCGGGAGTACCCTGAAAAGCAATCCTCCCTGCGGAAAAAACCGCCAGTTTATCGGCCAGGCGCGCAATATCCTCCATATTGTGGGTAACTAGAATAACGGTTAATTTTTCTTCCCGATGCAGCTTCCCGATCAGCTGCAGAAGATTTCGCCGCCCCTTGGGATCCATCCCCGCGGTGGGCTCGTCGAGAATGATCGCCTCCGGCTGCATGGCCAGGATTCCCGCCAGGGCAACTCTCCTCTTTTCCCCGCCGCTCAGGGCGAAGGGAGACCTATCCTTGTATTTTTCATAGTTTAGCCCCATCATTTCCAATCCCTGGCAAACCCGCCCTGTCAGGTCGCTGCCCTCCAGGCCCAGGTTGCGGGGCCCGAAAGCAACATCCTTGAAGACAGTTTCTTCAAAGAGCTGGTGCTCTGGATATTGGAACAGGAGGGCTATTTTGGCACGCAGGCCTCTCAGGTCATAACCTTTAGACCAAATATCGCGGCCATCGATCAGTATTTTCCCGGAGGTCGGCCTCAGCAGACCGTTGAAATGCTGCACCAGGGTGGATTTACCCGAACCAGTTTCGCCGATGACGCCCACAAACGATCCCTTTTCAATTCCCAAGGTGATATCCCTCAGCGCTTCTGCCTGAAAGGGTGTCCCAGGCATATAAACATAAGATAAATTGCTGGTTTCAATCAACATAGATAATTCACCAACTGGTTTGCATCAAAGACACCGGGCGGTATCTTAAGACCTCCCGCACGCAAAATTTGTACTACCCTGGGAATTGAAGGCATCTCCAACCCCAGGCTTTCCAAATCAACCTCCCCGCTGAAAATGCGGGAGGGCTCCGCTTCATGGATCACCTTCCCCCGATCCATGATCACGATCCGATCGGCCTCAAAGGTTTCCTCCATGAAGTGGGTAATATGCACGATAGTAATATTCTCCTCGCGGTTGAGCCGTTTCAGCGTTTCCAACACCTCGCGGCGCCCCCGCGGATCCAGCATGGCCGTGGGTTCATCCAGCACCAGGCAGCGGGGCTGCATGGCAAAGACGCCGGCAATGGCCAGCCTTTGTTTTTGCCCCCCCGACAAAAGGTGAGGCGCATGGTGGGCGTAGGAGGCCAACCCGACCATTTTCAGGGCATCGACAACCCTGCGGCGGATTACTTCCGGCGGGAGGCCCAAATTCTCCAGACCGAAGGCCACGTCCTCTTCCACCGTCGTGGCCACGATCTGGTTGTCCGGGTTCTGGAAAACCATGCCCACCTGCCTGCGTATCTCCCAACGGTTGCCCTCCCGGGAGGTAGAAAGCCCCTCCACCAGAACGCTTCCTTCGCTGGGGAGGAGCAGTGCATTTAGATGCCTTGCCAAGGTTGACTTCCCAGAACCGTTGGGGCCGATCAGGGCGAGATATTCCCCTTCTGGTATTTGCAAGGAAAGATCGTCGAGAGCCTTGATCCTCCCTTCGCCTTCTAAAGGATAGTGGTAAGTAAGGCCGGCAATCTCAATAATATTGCCCACTTATATACCACCCCCGGTCTTTAATATCCACGCGAAATAATTTAAACAAGCTCTAAAATAACTATGGGTGCGCCATCCCCCCGCCTATAACCCTTCTTCAGGATGCGGGTATAGCCTCCCTCACGGGCCTCAAACCTGGGCCCAATTTTTTCGAACAATTTTGTTACCGCTGTTTCATCCATCATATAAGAAAGTGCCTGCCGCCGTGCATGGAGATCGCCCCGCTTTCCCAGGGTAATCATTTTATTGGCAATGCCGGCAATCTCTTTGGCTTTTGCTTCGGTCGTCTCGATGCGCTCGGCGATAAACAAAGAGGTGACCAGATTGCGCAGGAGAGCCTGCCTGGGACCGGTTGTACGGCTAAATTTACGGTGGGCCATCATACTGCGCTGATCCTGCCGCGGCTTTAGCGCCTTAGGATCAGCAAAGCACCCCCTTTCCCATCAAAGTATACTGATGATTCAACTGCATAAACTCCATTGGCAAAGTTTTATGCAGTAAAGCTTAATTAAATCAATGGAATTATAGACAAATTTACTCTGTTTCCTTAAGCTTTAACCCGAGTTCCCCCAGCTTGTTTACTACCTCTTCCAGGGATTTTTTACCCAGGTTGCGCACCTTCATCATTTCGTCCTCAGTCTTGCGGATCAGTTCCTCGACTGTATTGATTCCCGCCCTCTTCAGGCAATTGAAAGAGCGCACGGAAAGGTCCAACTCCTCGATAGTCAGCTCCAGGACTTTTTCCGTATCATTTTCTTCCTCTTCAACGACATCCTCCACTTCTTCCATCTTCTCCGTCAGGTTGATGAAGAGGTTCAGAAGCTTGCTGAGAATTTTTGCCCCCATGCTCAGGGATTCGTCAGGCTTGACGCTCCCGTCGGTCCAGAGATCCAGGGTCAGCTTGTCAAAATCAGTATGCTGCCCCACCCTGGTATTTTCCACAAAATAATTTACCTTTTTAATGGGGGTAAAGATGGAATCTATGGGAATAACACCGATTGGTTGGTTGGGTAGTTTATTGCGTTCAGCAGGAAAATAGCCCCGCCCCCTGCTGGCCGTTATCTCCATATAGAGCCTTCCTTCTTCTTCAAGGGTGGCGATGAGCAGCTCGGGGTTAAGGATTTCCACATCCGCCGGAGCTTGGATATCCTTTGCCCTTATCTCGCCTTTCCCTTCCGCATCGACGATGAGCAACTGCGGTTCGGCGGCATGGATTTTCAGCCGCAGTGCTTTCAAATTCATCAAAATTTCCGGCGTCTCCTCCAGCACATGCGGAATCGTGGAGAACGCATGGAGAACGCCGTCAATCTTTACGCTGACGACTGCCGCCCCCTCCAGCGAAGAAAGGAGTATGCGGCGCAGTGAATTGCCCAGGGTTGTACCGTAACCTCTTTCCAACGGTTCAATGACAAAACGCCCATATTCATCCCCATCTTGTTCTACCCGTTCAATCCTCGGCTTTTCAATCTCAATCACTTATTAATTCCCCTCCTACCTTACTTAGAGTTGTTAACGTGAATAAAGCTCTACAATAAGGTGTTCAGAAATAGGAACGTCCAGCTCCTCCCGCAAGGGAAGGCGAATGACTTTTCCCATCAGCTTTTCACGATCGACCTCCAGCCAGGCGGCAATACCCTGGGCAGCGCCCCATTCAGCCAGTTCCTTAAAATAAGGCTGGTTTTTGCTCCCTTCCCGGACAGAAATAGCGTCTCCCGGCTTGGTCAGGTAGGATGGAATATCGACCTTGCGGTTGTTCACCGCAAAGTGGCCATGGCGAATCAATTGCCGGGCTTCGGAGCGTGAGCGCGCCAGCCCCATGCGGAAAACAATATTGTCCAGCCTGCTCTCCAGGATCTGCAGCAGCGTCTCGCCGGTGACACCCTTGCGCCTGTCTGCCTCCGTGAAATAACGCTTGAATTGCTTTTCCAAAACACCATAAATGCGACGTGTTTTTTGTTTTTCCCGTAGTTGCAGCCCATATTCCGAAACTTTTTGCCGTCTACCCCGCCCGTGCAATCCCGGGGGATATCCTTTCCGTGTAAAGGAGCATTTTTCGCTGTAGCATCTGTCCCCTTTCAGGTACAATTTTGTACCCTCCCGGCGGCAAAGCCTGCAGGAAGCCTCTGTATATTTTGCCATTTTTGGTCTGTTCACCTCCTAAAATAATTGCTGTTAGACACGGCGCCGCTTTGGAGGACGGCAGCCGTTATGGGGAATAGGAGTCACATCCTTGATCAGGTTAACCTCCAACCCGGCAGCCTGGAGGGAACGGATAGCCGCCTCACGGCCGGAACCGGGCCCCTTAACCAAAACCTCCACCTGCCTCATCCCGTGATCCATGGCCGTCTTGGCAGCAGATTCCGCGGCCAATTGGGCGGCAAAGGGCGTTGATTTTCTGGAACCCTTAAAACCAACCATCCCTGAGCTGGCCCAGGCCACATTGTTCCCCTGCAGATCGGTGATAGAAATAATTGTATTATTAAAACTGGATTTGATGTGAGCTACTCCATGCTCTATATTTTTACGTTCCCTGCGCTTGGGCCGGGTAGATGTTTTTCTCTTGGCCACCTACTTTCTCACCCCTTTTTATTTTTTCCTACGGATTCCCACTGTTCTCTTGGGTCCCTTGCGGGTACGGGCATTATTCTTCGTCGTCTGGCCCCTCACCGGAAGACCGCGGCGGTGGCGAATGCCGCGATAGCAGCCGATTTCCATGAGGCGCTTGATGTTCATGGCCACATCCCGACGCAAATCCCCTTCAACTTTATAATTTTTATCGATATACTCCCTCAGCCGGTTGACCTCCTCTTCGGTCAGGTCCCGGACTCTGGTCTGAGGGTTGACATTTGTACGTTGCAAGGCATTTTGGGCCCTTTTTTGCCCCATGCCATAAATATACGTCAGAGCAATTTCCACGCGTTTATCCCGGGGCAAATCTACCCCTGCAATCCTGGCCACGCCTTTACACCTCCTTATAAAAAGGTTAAACGTAATTATTATACCCCAAAGGATTTGCTGCTATCCCTGTTTTTGCTTATGTTTGGGGTTTTCGCAGATGATCATTACTTTTCCCTTGCGGCGAATCACTTTGCATTTCTCGCACATAGGTTTCACCGACGGGCGCACCTTCATTTCTTCCAAGCCCCCTTAAATTTATTTGTAACGATAGGTAATCCGTCCTCTTGTCAAATCATATGGGGAAAGCTCGACCAAAACACGATCACCGGCTAAAATACGGATAAAATTCATGCGAATCTTGCCGGAAACGTGGGCCAGCACCCTAACCCCATTTTTTAGCTCTACCCTGAACATGGCGTTGGGCAGGGGTTCAACAACTCTTCCCTCTACCTCGATTACATCTTTTTTTGGGGACATACCCTGGGCATACCTCCTTTCCTTAACTTCCACCTTCAGAAGAGTCCGGAGGTAACAAGGGCCGGCTATTCCCATCGCTCGTTAAAAAAGTGTTCAGGATGTTTCTCACCTCGGTATCGTTTATCTTACCCTGCCGGATTCTCTCCTTTGCCTCATGCAACACGCAGCGGTAAGGCTGCAGGTGTTTTGGATTTTTCTTTTTCGGTTGGCCGATCGACCGACCGCGCCCATCCGCCAAAAGCACCCTTTCACCCTCAAAACCGATAATAAGGTAATGTTTTCCTTTATCCCTTCCCACCAACGATTTTACCAGCTGCCCCGGCTCAACATCCACTTTACCCCCGCCTTCCTATCCTAAGCTATCCTTCCCCTTTTAGCAAACCAGGTCACATGGTGGTGAGGATTTCAGGACCATCCCTTAATATGGCCACTGTATGCTCAAAATGCGCTGAAAGGCTTTTGTCCCTCGTGACCACTGTCCACTGATCCTTTAAAGTTTTGACCTCCCAGGTTCCGGTATTGACCATTGGCTCAATGGCCAGCACCATCCCCTCCTCCAGCAGAGGCCCTTTCCCTGGCGACCCAAAGTTGGGCACTTGCGGTTCCTCATGCATGGCACTGCCAATACCATGCCCTACATAATTGCGCACCACAGAAAAGCCCTGTTTTTCCACGAAAGTTTGGATGGCATTAGAAATATCGTACAGGCGGTTCCCGGGAATTGCTTTTTTAATACCCCTCGATAAGGAGCTCCTGGTCACATCGATTAATTTTTGCGCCAGGGGGGAAACTTTCCCCACAGGAAATGTGCAGGCCCCATCGCCGAAGTAACCCTTATAGGAGGCGCCTACGTCAATGCTGATGATATCCCCCTCGGCCAGGCGCCTGAGGCTGGGAATTCCATGCACGACCTCCTCGTTAACAGAGGTGCAGATACAGGCTGGAAACCCATGATAACCCAAAAACGCCGCCTCGGCCTGCTGGGATTTTATAAAACGCCGGGCCAGATTGTCCAGCTGTACCGTCGTTATCCCCGGCCTGATTGCTTTGCCGATATTGTGCAAAACCTGGGCCACGATGCGCCCGGCCCGGCGCATGAGATCGATTTCCTTTGCCGACTTGATAATAATCAACAAAACCGTCCCCTTATTTCATAAAACCCTGATAGTTGCGCATGAGCATCTGGCTTTCGATCTGGCGCATCGTCTCCAGCGCTACGCCAACAACGATGATCAAGGAGGTCCCCTGAAAGATCAGATTAAGATGCGAAATATTTTGCATGATAATCGGTAAAATACAGATAAAGGCCAGCGAGAAGGCCCCGACAAAGGTTAGCCTGCTCGATATTCTGCGCAGATAGTCAGCCGTTGGTCTGCCGGGCCGGAGGCCCGGTATAAAACCCCCGTACTTTTTGATATCGCCGGCAACTTTGACGGGATCAAACTGGATTGCCGTATAAAAAAAGGTGAAAAGAACGATGAAGGCAGCATAAAGAACCGTGTTCAAAACTGTTCCAAATTTTAATGCCTCGGAAATGGCTCTGGTAAAAGGATGGTTAATAAACATGGTAATCGTAGCCGGAAACATTAAAATTGCCGAGGCAAAGATAACGGGAATAACGCCGGCCTGATTTACCTTCAGGGGAATATGCGTGCTCTGCCCCCCGTAAATACGTCTGCCAACCACCCGCTTGGCATACTGGACGGGTATGCGCCTTCTGCCCACTTCCAGGGCGATGATCCCCACGATGAGCCCGATCATGATCACGATAACGGGTGCGAGGATATAATAGTGCACTTCCCCCAGGCGCAGGAGCTCGATGGTCATCCCGGCACCCGAAGGAAAACCGGCAATAATACCGGCAAAAATAATCAGGGAGATACCATTGCCGATGCCCTTTTCCGTAATCAGCTCCCCCAGCCACATGAGAAAGGCAGTTCCCGCCGTCAAGGAGATGATGATAACCATATAAGAAGCCCAACCGCGGTCCGTAATCGCCGGCTGCATCAGGCTGAAAGTCATCCCCGTGGCCTGCAGGAAAGCCAGGACGACAGTTCCATAGCGGATGATCTGGATCATCTTCTTGCGCCCCTCGGCCCCCTCCTCGCTCCATTCCTTAAATTTGGGGATGACGACGGTGAGCAGCTGCATGATGATCGAAGCGTTGATATAGGGCATGATGCCCATGGCGAAAACAGTAAATTTGCTCAGGGCCCCGCCGGCAATAACGTTATAGAAACCAAAAAGGGT
>CAZAQM010000020.1:8395-9529 GCA_964487385.1 uncultured Dethiobacter sp. | reverse complement strand
GGAACATGGGAGCCAATACGGTGAACGACCAGCATCAGCAAAGTAAAAATAAGCCTTTGCCGCAGTTCCTTAATCCCCAGTGCGTTGCGAATTGTTTCCAGCATCTTAAATCACCTCAGCCTTACCGCCGGCTTTTGAGATTTTCTCCATGGCCTGCGAGCTAAAGCTGCCAGCCCTGACAGTCAGGCCCTTTTCCAGTTGCCCCTCGCCAAGGATCTTGACCCCGTTTTTCAGGGATTTGACGATCCCCTTTTCCAGTAAAAGTTCCGGGGTGACGACTGTTCCCTCATCAAAGCAATTAAGGGTTTCAACGTTGACTATCTCCGGTTCCCGGCGGAATATATTTTTAAAGCCGCGTTTGGGCAAACGCTGGAAAAGAGGCATCTGCCCGCCCTCAAAGCCGCGCCTCGTACCCCCGCCGGATCTGGATTTTTGTCCTTTTTGCCCGCGGCCCGAGGTTTTCCCCAGACCGGAACCCGTTCCCCTGCCAACCCTTTTAGGGGCATGCCTGGATCCGGAAGCGGGTTTAAGTTCATGCAGAGACATTTTTTCGGAACACCTCCTTTTGGCTAGTAACGATCGACTGCCGGGTCCTTTTTTTATTCCTCTACAGAAACCAGATGTTTTACATGGAAAATCATTCCTCTGATCTGAGGAGTATCCACATGTTCGACAGTATGGTTTATCCGGCGCAAGCCCAGTGCCTTGACCGTTTTCCGGTGTGCCGGTTTGCTGCCAAGCAGACTTTTAACAAGCGTGATTTTAATTTTACCGCCCATACCGTTTCACCCCTTAGGCATTCAATTCTTCCAGCTCTTTGCCGCGTTTTTTGGCAACCTCTTTCGGCGTTTTTAATGATTTTAAACCCTCAACGGTGGCATTGATCATATTCAATGCATTTGACGAACCCAAATTTTTCGTGAGTATATCTTTAATACCGGCCAGTTCCAGTACCGCCCTTACCGGTCCGCCGGCAATAACGCCTGTACCTTCGGAAGCAGGTTTGAGAAGGACTCTTCCCGCCCCAAAATGGCCAATAACCTCATGAGTAATGGTCGTATCCGTCATCGGAACCCTAATCATGTTTTTTTTGGCATCATCGACACCTTTGCGGATGGCATCGGGAACCTGGCC
>CAZAQM010000020.1:0-8376 GCA_964487385.1 uncultured Dethiobacter sp. | reverse complement strand
GATGCCATTTCCATCCCCGACGACGACGAGGGCGCTAAAACTAAACCGCCGACCGCCCTTGACCACTTTTGCTACCCTATTGATGCGTACAACCCTTTCAGATAGTTCACCCTGGGACTCAACTCTCGGCAAACTTAAAACCCTCCTTTCCCCTGCTTAAAATTTCAACCCCTGGCCTCTTGCCCCTTCAGCCAGGGCCTTGACTCTGCCATGATAAAGATATCCGCCCCGATCGAAAACGACCGTTTCAATGCCTTTATCCAGTGCTCTCCTGGCCAGAAGTTCTCCGATCCGGCGTGCCGCCTCCTGGTTCATCGTCTCAGAAAATTCTTTTCTGAAGGATGGATCTTTGGTGGAAGCGGAAACCATCGTATGTCCATCGTTATCATCGATGATTTGCGCATATATATGCCTGAGGCTGCGATAAACGCTCAGCCTGGGCCGCTCTGCAGTACCCTGGATTTTTTTCCTGACCCGCAAGTGGCGCCGCTTTCTGGCTATTCTTTTTTCTTCAATCCTTGCCACTTTACCTCACCTCTTTAAAACTTTATCGCTCCGGGCTATTTCCCAGCCTTGCCAACTTTGCGCCGGATATGCTCGCCTTCATATTTAATTCCCTTGCCCTTATAAGGCTCGGGAGGCCTGACCCTGCGGATCTTCGCCGCAGTGTCGCCCACGGCCTGTTTATCGATACCCATAATCGTTATCTTGGTGGGGACCGGAACTTCGATGCTAATCCCCTCTTCCGGGGCAATATTAACGGGTTGGGAATAACCGACATTGAGGACCAGATTATCCCCCTGTTTTGCTGCCCGATAGCCAACGCCGACCAGTTCCAGCTTTTTGCTGTATCCCTTGGAGACCCCTTCGATCATGTTTGCCAACAGCGTTCTTCCCAGGCCGTGCAGTGAGCGGTGTTCCTTTTTGTCTGTTGGGCGCTGGACGAGAAGCTGCCCGTCCTCTCTTTTAATCTCCAGGCAGGAGGGAATCATTTTAACGAGTTTCCCCTTGGGCCCCGAAACGGTGACCTTATTTTCTTTTTCTACGGTAACTTCTACCCCTTCCGGCAGGGAAATGGGCCTTTTGCCAATACGTGACATCCTTACCACCTCCTACCATACATAACATATAACTTCGCCGCCCAGGCCTTCGAGGCGCGCTTTGCTATCCGTCATTATTCCCCGGGAAGTGGAGACAATTGCCACCCCGAGACCATTCAAAACTTTCGGCATCTCGTCTTTTCCCGCATAAACCCTGAGCCCCGGCTTGCTGATCCTTTTCAGGCCCGTAATAACCCCGCGGGCATTCTGTCCGTATTTTAAATAAAGTTTCAGGTTCCCCTGTTTTTTATTGCTGATTACCTCAAAATCCTTGATATATCCTTCACTTTTTAAAACATCGGCGATAGCTTCCTTTATCTTAGAAGAGGGCATCTGCACATTTCCATGCCCGGCTGTATTGGCGTTGCGAATCCTGGTTAACATATCGGCGATAGGATCGGTCATCATTTTCGAAAGTTAAACCTCCTTTCTACCCTTGGGCTACCAACTGGCTTTTTTTATACCAGGGATGACACCCTGATGAGCAAGTTTCCGGAAACAAAGCCTGCACATTCCGAACTTGCGCAAGTATGCCCTCGGACGTCCGCATAGTTGGCAGCGATTATACCTGCGAACCTCAAATCTTGGTTCTCTTTTCGCCTTAGCGATCATTGACTTTTTAGCCACTAATTTTCCTGGTCATTGTTTAACCAGGCCGCACCTCCTTTCCCGCAAAAAATCCTGCCCAGACCATGCCTAGGCAGCTCTGAACGGCATTCCCAGAAGTTTCAGCAGTTCCCTTGCTTCCTCATCATTATTTGCCGTGGTGACGATGGTAATATCCATCCCCTGTATTTTTTCCACCTTATCATAGTCGATCTCCGGGAAAATGATCTGCTCCCTCAGTCCCAGGGAATAATTGCCCCGCCCATCAAAGGATTTTGGCGATATTCCACGGAAGTCCCTGACCCGCGGCAGCGCCACATTGATCAGCTTGGTAACAAAATCATACATCGTTTTACCCCGCAGTGTCACTTTACAGCCGATGGACATCCCCTCCCGCAGCTTAAAGCTGGCAATGGAGTTCTTTGCTTTGGTAATAACGGGTTTTTGGCCGGTTACAAGAGCCATATCTGCTGCCGCGGCCTCCAATAGCTTGGGATTTTCCTTACCCTCACCGATGCCCATATTGACAACAACTTTTTCCAGTCGGGGAACCTGCATGACATTTTTATAGGAAAAACGTTCCATAAGTGCCGGAAGGACTTCCTCTTCATATTTTTGTTTCAAGTTCGACATACCAACCCTCCTTCCACTGCCTCTTTTTGCTCATAAATAGCCGGTCGGGCCAGTTATTTACCGATTAATTCTCCGCATTTTTTGCAGGCCCTGGCCATTTTCCCATCAGGAAGCACCCGTCTAGCCAGGCGGGTAGGCTGCTGGCAGGAGGGGCATATCACCATTACCTTGCCGGCATAAATAGGAGCTTCTGTTTCCCTGATACCGCCCTGGGGAACTTTTTGGGTCGGCCGGGCATGTTTTTTAATCATATTTACGCCCTCCACCAGTACCTTGTTCTTTCGCGGGAAGGCAGTAATAACCCTTGATTTGCGGCCCTTGTCTTTCCCGGAAAGAATGAGGACGCGATCTCCTTTGCGCACATGAAGCCTTTTAGGCATCTTGGCCACACCTCCTTACCACAATTTGCTGCTGCTTTAGAGCACCTCCGGCGCCAGGGAAACGATGCGCATAAAATCCCTTTCCCGCAGCTCCCTGGCCACGGGCCCAAAAATACGTGTGCCCCTTGGCGCTTTCTGCTCATTGATAATTACTGCGGCATTTTCATCAAAGCGAATAAAAGTGCCGTCGTTTCTACGGTGTCCTTTTTTAGTACGGACGATGACAGCCCGGACCACATCCCCCTTCTTCACAACCCCACCGGGAATAGCTTCCTTGACGGAGGCTACCACTATATCGCCAATACCGGCAAATTGTCGCCTTGATCCACCCAAAACTTTAATGCACATAATCCTGCGGGCCCCTGTGTTATCGGCAACTCTAAGCACTGACAGGTGTTGAATCATCAAGGCCCCTCCTTTCACCGCAAGCTACAACTGAGATTTTTCAATAATCTCCACCAGCCGCCAGTTTTTTTCTTTGCTCAGCGGCCTGGTTTCCATAATCTTAACCTTGTCACCATTATTGCACTGGTTATCGGCATCGTGAACCTTATATTTAGTCGTCTTACGGATCGTTTTGCCATAAAGCGGGTGGTGCGTGTTTCTTTCCACGGCGACCACGATCGTCTTATCCATTTTATCGCTAACAACTCTTCCAACTCTTGTTTTGCGCCGGCCTCTTTCCAAACCAATGCCTCCTTTCTGGGAACAGTAAACTTTAAAGCGCTGACAGCTCTCTTTCCCGCAGAACTGTTTTAATTCTGGCGATACTCTTACGGACATGCCCAAGCCTCATCGTATTTTCCTGCTGGCCCGTGGCCATCTGAAAGCGCAAGTTAAAAAGCTCCTCTTTCAGCTCCCGGATTTTATCCTGAAGCTCCTGACTGGAAAGCTCACGAATTTCGCTCACCTTCACGGGCTTCACCACCTATTTCTTCTCTTTTCACAAATTTACACCTGATCGGTAACTTGTTGGCAGCAAGGCGCATAGCCTCCCGGGCAATATCCTCGGGAACCCCTGCCAATTCAAACATGACACGCCCCGGTTTGACTACGGCAACCCAATATTCCGGGGACCCTTTGCCCTTGCCCATGCGCGTCTCCGCAGGTTTGGAGGTAACGGGCTTATGGGGGAAAATCTTAATCCAGACTTTTCCTCCCCTTTTTACATAGCGGGTCATGGCAATACGGGCCGCCTCGATCTGCTGGCTGGTAATCCAGGCCGGTTCAGCTGCCTGCAGGCCGTACTGGCCAAAATCGATCTCCGTTCCGCCCTTGGAATACCCCTTCATACGCCCTCGCTGGTGCCGGCGAAATTTTACCCTCTTAGGAATTAGCATGTTTCGCTCCGCCCCCCTTCACCTGGTCCTCTGCCTTGCCCTTGGACTTCGGGAGGATTTCTCCTTTGTAAATCCACACCTTGACGCCAATGCGGCCATAGGTCGTATGGGCTTCCACGAAACCATAATCGATATCCGCCCGGAGTGTTTGCAGCGGGACCGTTCCTTCATGAAACTTTTCCGTGCGGGCCATTTCCGCCCCGGCCAAGCGGCCTTTGCAGACGACCTTGATCCCTTTGGCGCCGGCCCTCATCGTCCTAAAGATGGACTGTTTCATCGCCCGGCGAAAAGCAATTCTTTTGACCAGCTGCTGGGCAATGCTTTCAGCAACGAGGTAGGCATCCAGCTCCGGCGTTTTAATTTCCACGATGTTGATATGCACTTTCCTGCCGGTCATTTTTTCCAGATCGCGCCTCAGTCTATCGACTCCCGAGCCGCCTTTGCCGATGACCATCCCCGGCTTGGCAGTGTGGATGGTAATGCGCATATTGTTGGCTGCACGTCCGATCTCGATGTTGGATATCCCCGAGCCATCCAGGCCTTTCCTAATAAAATCCCTGACCTTTAAATCTTCATGCAGCAGTTCCTGATAATCCTTTTCCGCATACCAGCGGGAATTCCAATCGCGGATAATGCCGATGCGGAAACCGACCGGACTAATTTTTTGACCCAACGATCATTCCTCCTCCCTTTCCCGCAGCATGACAGTAATGTGGCTGGTCCTCTTGCGAATGCGCGAGGCCCTGCCCTGGGCTCTCGGCCTGAACCGCTTGAGGGCGGGCCCTTCGTCCACATAGGCCCTGGAGATGACCAGCTCATCCCGGCTCATCTCATTATTGTTTTCCGCATTGGCAATAGCGGATTTGAGAACCTTTTCAATAATTTTTGAGCCCTTCCTGGGAGTATAACGTAGGATTCCCAGCGCTTCCTTGACGCTTTTACCCCTGATGAGGTCCATTACTATCCTGGCTTTGCGGGGTGCTATCCTGATAAATTTAGCCTGTGCTTTAGCTTCCATATTTCCAAAACCCCCTTTACTTCATACCGCCCGGGTTACCACACCGACTATTTCAAAGATGTCGACCTTTCGGTATGGTGCCCATGTCCGCGAAAGGTTCGTGTGGGAGCAAATTCCCCCAGTTTATGACCGACCATATCTTCCGTAATGTAAATGGGAATATGTTTCCTCCCATCATGGACGGCAATGGTATGGCCTACCATCTCAGGAAAGATGGTGGAACCCCGGGACCAGGTTTTAATCACCCTTTTATCTCCTGACGCGTTCATGCGTTCTATTCTCGCCAGCAACCTGGCTTCCGCAAAAGGTCCTTTCTTCAAAGAACGTCCCACTAAATCACCCCTTTTTTCTCTGACGGAAATTATGGACGTTTTTTCACGATATACTGATCTGACTTTTTCTTTTTCGGCCGTGTTTTGTAGCCCAGTGTCGGTTTTCCCCAGGGTGTTACGGGGCTTTTGCGTCCAATGGGAGCCTTTCCTTCGCCTCCGCCATGGGGATGATCGACCGGGTTCATCACCGAACCCCTCACTGCCGGCCTTTTACCCAACCAGCGCGAACGTCCTGCCTTTCCGATGGTAATGTTTTCATGCTCAGCATTTCCCACTTCTCCGACAGTGGCTTTACAGTCCACGGGAACCATCCTCATCTCCCCCGAGGGCAGCCTGAGCGTGGCAAATTTCCCTTCCTTGGCCATTAACTGGGCCACCCCTCCGGCAGAACGCACCAGCTGCGCCCCCTTGCCCGGAACCATCTCGATGCTATGGATCAAGGTTCCCACGGGTATATTTTTCATCTGCAGGGCATTGCCGGGCTTGATCTCCGCCTGCGGCCCGGAGCTGATCACCGCTCCCACATTTAGCCCCTGGGGAGCCAGTATATACCTTTTCTCCCCATCGACATAATGTAAAAGTGCAATGCGGGCGGAGCGGTTGGGATCATATTCGATGGCGGCAACCCTGGCGGCAACCCCGTCTTTGTCCCTTTTAAAGTCGATTACTCTATATTTGCGTTTATGCCCCCCACCCTGATGGCGGACCGTAATCCTGCCTCCGGCATTGCGCCCGGCCTTTTTTTTGAGAGGTTCCAAAAGGGATTTTTCCGGTTCCTTTTTCGTAATCTCCTCAAAATTGGAAACGGTCATAAAGCGTTTCCCGGGCGAAGTGGGGATAAATTTTTTAACTGCCATATTCCTAAGGCCTCCTTCCTGCAAATATCAGCGGCCCGGACCTTAAGGCCCGGCCATGCACTATTCAAAGAGCTCGATGGGCTTGCTGCCTTCTTTCAGGGTAACGATGGCTTTTTTACGATCGGGCTTATAGCCCCTGTGTATTCCCACCCTTTTGGGCTTTCCACTGATGTTCATCGTACTTACGGCTTCCACCTTAACGCCAAAGAGTTCTTCGATTGCTTTTCTAATCTCAATTTTATTGGCTCTTCTGTCGACGACGAAGGCATACTTGTTTTCTGCCATCAAATTGGTCGCCTTTTCCGTCACCAACGGCCTAAAGATAATATCCCGCGGATCTTTCATGAGGCGAACACCTCCTCGACAACAGCCACGGCATCCTTCGTCATGATCAGGCGGTCATAATTAATGATATCCAGCACATTGATCTGGCTGGCCAGCACCGATTTAACGCCGGGGATATTGCGGCTCGAGCGATAAACGTTCTGGTCCGGACCGGCGGTGACCACCAACGCCTTCCCCCCAACTTGAAGATTATTCAGCAGGTTAACCACCTGGCGGGTTTTAGGCTCATCCAGCTGCAAGCTGTCCAAAACTGTAAGCTGCTCCTGCTTTACCTTGGAGGTCAGTGCAGAATAAAGGGCGGACCTTCTCATTTTTTTGGGAAGCAGGTACCTGAAGCTGCGGGGTTTGGGCCCAAAAGTTACACCGCCTCCACGCCAAATGGGGGAGCGTGTGCTGCCGTGCCGTGCCCGTCCCGTTCCTTTCTGGCGCCAGGGCTTTTTCCCGCCGCCCCGCACTTCCGAGCGATCTTTTGTGGCGGCGGTACCCCTGCGCTGATTGGCCCGGAGCATCTTCACCACATCATAAAGCAGGTGTTCTTTTATTTCGGCATCGAAGATGACCGGGCTTAGTTCCAGTTCGCCAACCCGCTCACCATCCATATTAAAGACATCCACTGTGGGCATGCTCTTTTGCCCCCTTTCTAACTAACTTTAACGGAATTTTTTACCAGCAAAAGGCTGCCTCGGGGGCCCGGAACCGCTCCTTTTACCAGTAATATATTCTGATCGGCATCTGCCTTGACGATCTCAAGTTTCTGCACGGTTACCTTGTCTCCGCCCATTCTTCCCGGGAGAACCCGGCCCTTGAAAACGCGTGCTGAATCGACGCTTCCCAGGGATCCCGGCCCCCTATGGTAATGAGAACCGTGGGTCATGGCCCCCCTGGCCTGCCCGTGCCTTTTGATCGATCCGGCAAACCCTTTCCCCTTGGAAACACCGCTAATATCGACATACTCGCCTGCCGAAAAAATATCTGCCTTAATTTCCTGCCCCACTTCATAATCGGCAGCACCATCATCCAGGCGCAGCTCTTTGACATATTTCAGCGGGCTCACCCCGGCTTTTTTAAAATGGCCCCGCTGCGGATTGTTGAGGCGGTTTTCCTTTTGCGGCTTAAAACCCAGCTGCAAGGCCCGGTAGCCTTCCTTTTCGGGAACCCGTTTGCTGATCACGGTACACGGCCCGGCTTCCAATATGGTCACGGGAATGGCACGGCCCGTCTCGTCGAAGACCTGGGTCATACCTATTTTTTTTGCTAAAATACCCTTTTTCATCCTTTACCCCCCCTTCCACGGAAACCTTAAAGTTTAATTTCAATATCCACACCGGCAGGCAGGTCCAACCTCATCAGGGCGTCCACGGTAGCCGGCGTCGGATCGATAATATCGATCAGCCTTTTATGCGTGCGCATTTCGAACTGTTCCCGTGAATCCTTGTACTTATGAGGGGCCCGAATAACGGTATAAACTGTTTTTTCCGTAGGAAGCGGCACCGGGCCTGAAACGGAAGCTCCTGTCCGACTGGCAGTATCGACGATTTTCCTGGCGGATTGATCCAACAGTTCGTGATCAAAAGCTTTAAGTCTGATACGAATCTTCTGGTTTTGCATTCTTCTCCTCCTCAGCGTCTGATTACTTGGCACAGACTGCTCCAGAAAAATTACCCGCCAAAATAGCGGCAACCTTCTCTTTCATCGCTGGCCATTTTTAACCTAGGCAATAATCGAGGTAACGACCCCGGCGCCTACAGTGCGGCCGCCTTCGCGA